>CABSEJ010000042.1 GCA_902476765.1 uncultured Blautia sp. | reverse complement strand
GATTGACGACAACGCAGCAGATGGAAATTCAGGCAAGTCATTTGTTGAAATGTGAACGTGTCAGTACACTAGGTATAGAGATGATTCTCTGTACACGGAGGATATTTTGAATTTATCCTTGACACTCTGAAAAACAGGTGTTATATTACAGATAGAACAAAAAAGAAATGTTCAAAAGGTTGCTGCATGGCGTGCAAAGGTTTAAGGTTGGTACTGAGGACTGGGCTTGTTGTGGCAGCCTGTTTTGTTGCATAGAAATCAGGAATTTTTTGACAGGGTTGAAAGTAAAGGGTGATTATAATGAGCCAAAAAAGAGATTACTATCAAGTGTTAGGCGTCAGCAGAGACGCAGATGAGGGAACCATAAAAAAAGCCTATCGGAAACTGGCAAAGAAATACCATCCGGATACCAACGCAGGAAATACAAAGGCAGAGGAGCGGTTTAAAGAAGTGACGGAGGCCTATGATATTTTAAGCGACACAAAAAAGCGTAAGCTTTATGACCAATTTGGCCATGAGGCCTTTGAAGCCGGTGCCGGATCCAAGAACCAAGACGGAGAATATGGGGATTATAGCTATGGCGATCCGGGGGCAAGTCGGCGCACATATAGTTACAGAGGCCCGGGAGGCGGATACCGGAGTTATTCCTATACCTATGATGGCATGGGAGAGGATTACCAGGGACATTCTTTTGAGGGACAGGACATGGATGATATACTGAGACAGTTCTTTGGGGATTCTTTTGGAGAACAGGGATTTCATGGCAGAGGCTTCAGAAATAATTTCCAAGAGGATTTCCGTGCAAAAGGTTCTGACCTGAGAGCAGAGGTCACCGTAAGCTTTGAGGAAGCAGCCTTTGGCTGTGAGAAGGTAATCCAGCTTCAGAATCCTTCAGACGGAAAACGTCAATCCCTGCAGGTTCATATCCCTGCCGGAATAGAAACAGGAAAAAGTATCCGGCTCAGAGGAAAAGGAATGCCGGGAGAAGGAGGCGCTCAGCCGGGAGATTTATTTTTGAAAGTTACGGTTCTGGAGAAACCTGGCTTCCGCCGTCAGGGGATAGATGTGTATACCACAGTGCAGGTGCCTTTTACTACGGCAGTGCTGGGAGGAGAAGTGGTGGTGCAGACTCTTTACGGAAAAGTTGTCTGCAAAATCCGGGAAGGCACGCAGTCCGGAACCAAGATTCGGCTGAAAGGAAAAGGGGTTGTATCCATGAAGAATCCCAAGGTTACGGGGGACCAGTATGCACAGGTAGAGATACAGGTGCCTCAAAGAATAAGCCCACAGGCCAAACAAAAGTTAAAAGAATTTGAGCAGGCATGTAAAAATTCAGGAACAGGAAACGGAAGTGCTGCCTAAGTTTTCCGGACTCTGAAAAGAAAAATCCCGGCGGCGGGTAAAGAGCTGTCGGGGTTTTTTTGACTGGACTTATACAGGAAAAAAGGCTAAACTGTTAAGTAGTGAAGAGTAGTGAAGAGTAGTGAAGAGTAGTGAAGAGTAGTGAAGAGTAGTGAAGAAAAGAAAAAATCCGGGAAAGATTCGGATAGAAAAGTGGGCGTGGAATGGAAAAAAATAATCAACAGACAGAGGAAGATAAATTTCAGAGAAATGTGGAGACTGTCACAAAGGCGTTAAAAGAAAGAAGTGCCGTAAGTCTTCCCCGGCAGGAGGCTCTGCAGCTCTATCAGAAGTTTTCCCAGACCAGGCAGGAGCCGGTGCGGCTGGCCGTGGCCCTCAGAGGATTTTTTCTGAAAGAGACGGAACAGGACCAGCGTGATGCCTATGGAACCTATTTGAGAGGCAGGATTCGGCCGGCAGTAGAAGCACTTATTGAGGAAGAAGACGTAGAAAAAATGCAAATCCTGGAGGAGCTGGGCTGGCTTCAGAACCCCCATATAGAAATTTTTATCCGTATGGCAAGAGAAAAGAAAAAAACAGCTTCCCTTGTTTGGCTTCTCCAGTTAAAAGCCAGGAGGCAGGCCTATGAGGAAAAAGACTTTTCTCTGTAGGGCAGGGAAATTAAATGTAGAGGAAAACAAAAGAACAGGAGTGCAGCAGTGAGCCAGGGAAAATCAGAGGGAAAGAGTGCTGAAGAAGATTTAAAACTGAAAACAGCAGAAGAACCAGGTGTAAAGAAAGTGCAAAATAGGCATATGGGGCAGAAAAATTCTGTAAGCCAGGGCAGGATTGCGCCCCAGTCTGTACAAGAGAGTGGTGAAATCTATACGGAACAACAAAAACGAAATATTCTGTGCAGACAGATTTTGAGAAACTGCCAGAATGAATTGTATGGAGCTTTTCCCTATCTGGATGCTGCCTTTGCCAGGCTGTCTTTTTCTGAGAGTAAGGCTACATGTACCATAGGAACAGATGGGGAGCAATTGCTTTATGGTACAGACTTCCTGATAAAAACCTATGGAACCCGGCCGCTGACCATTAGAAGGGGGTATCTGCATATCCTTCTTCACTGCCTCTATCTTCATCCGTTTTATAAAGAGATTTTCGGAATTCGTGCTTTCCCTGACAGGGCATTGTGGAATCTGGCCTGCGATATGTGGGTGGAATATATTATAGAAAAAGCGCAGGAGGGCAGTCTTATGCTGCCTGGACATTCGGTGAGGGAAAAATGCTTTTGGATGATGAAAAACCAGCCGCTGTCCACAGAACGACTGTACCAAATGTTGGAGTATAACCGCTTTCCTTTTACCAGAGAGGAGCTGGAACAGGCATTTGCCTTTGACGACCACCGGCTTTGGGAGAAGGAACGAGAGGAGTCTATGCTTCAGGCCTTGATGGGGCAGTGGGCAAGTCTGAAAATGCGTACCGGCCAGAAAATTCAGCAGCATCAGAGCCGTGCGGGAACCCAGAGAGGCAGTGCTGCAGAAGAGCTGGAAGCTGTAAGAAGCGAAAGGTTTGACTACCGCAGATATTTAAGTCGCTTTGCCATACTCAGGGAGGAAGTAGAGTTAGATACCGAAAGCTTTGATTATATTTTTTATCATCTGGGCATGGAGCGGTATGGAAATATTCCTTTGATTGAACCTCTGGAATATAAGGAAGTCCACAGGTTGGAGGAATTGGTGATTGCCATAGACACATCCAGCTCCTGTTCCAGAGAGAGGGTCCAGGGATTTTTGGAGGAAACCTACCAGATTCTCAGCCAAAGAGAAAATTTTTTTCGGAAAATGAAAGTCTATCTGATACAGTGCGATTGTTATGTGCAGGATGTAAAGATAATACATTCAGAAGAAGAGTGGAAGTCCTACAGCAAAAATATAAAGATTCAAGGCAGAGGCGGTACGGATTTCAGGCCTGTTTTTCGATTTATCAAGGAGCAGCAGGAGAAAAAAGAAATCCAGGACCTGAAAGCTTTGATTTATTTTACAGACGGGGATGGTATATATCCCCAGGAAAAGCCGGATTATGAGGCTGCTTTTGTATTTCTGGGGAATGCCGCCAGGACAGAGCTGGTTCCCGGCTGGGCGCAGAAGCTGGTTGTCCCCATGTAAACCACCACAGGGAAGAATACTCAAGAAAGAGGAAGGATTCATGAATATAAAAGAGGCGAAGATAGAAATTGTCCGTACTTTGCGGGCATATAACAGAAAGGATGAGACAGGCGCCTACTGTTATCCGCTGGTGCGGCAGAGGCCTATACTTCTTATGGGGCCTCCGGGAATCGGAAAAACGGCGGTCATGGAGCAGGTGGCTAAGGAATGTGGTGTGGGACTGGTGGCCTATACCATTACCCACCATACCCGCCAGAGTGCCATAGGCCTGCCCCATATTGAGACAAAGATTTATGATGGAAAGCAGGTAAGTGTTACCGAATATACATTGAGTGAAATTATTGCCTCTGTCTACGAATGTATGGAGAGAACAGGAAAAAAAGAGGGAATTCTTTTTATTGACGAAATCAATTGTGTTTCCGAAACTCTGGCGCCAACTATGCTGCAGTTTCTCCAAAATAAAACCTTTGGAAGCCATAAGGTTCCTGCCGGCTGGATGCTGGTTGCAGCAGGAAATCCTCCTGCCTACAATAAATCTGTACGGGAGTTTGATATAGTGACTTTGGACAGAGTGCGGAAAATCCAGGTGGAAGCGGATTTGGATGTGTGGATGGAATACGCTTGGCAGCGGCAGATTCACCCGTCCATTTGTTCCTATCTCTCTATCCGGAGAGAAAATTTCTATTTTCTGGAGCAGAAAGGAGAGGAAAAAAGCTTTGTAACCGCCAGAGGTTGGGAAGATTTGTCTGAAATCCTGAAAAGCTACCAGGACCTGGGATTTCCTGTAACAGAAGAGCTGGTTATACAATATCTGCAGCGGGAGGAAACGGCCAGGGACTTTGCAGCCTACTATCAATTGTATTGCAAATATGGAGAAGATTATGGAATCCCCCATATTCTTCAGGGGCTTGCCTCCCCGGAAGAATACGAAAGAAAAACAGCCATGGCCGCCGGGGCAGCCTTTGACGAGCGGTTTACCGTTGTAAATTTGCTGCTTGGAGGGCTGGACGATATACTGAGAGCCTATAGCCTTCAGGACAAAAGAGTTACCGGTCTTTACCAGGCTATGAAACATTTGAAAACCTTTCTGGACCATAAAGAAAAGACAGAGGTCATAGAAGAATTCATCTGCAGCAGAAAGAAAACACTAGAGATAAAGGTGGAGAACGGGCTTTTTACCGGAGAGGAGAAAAGGCTGGAAGAGTGGATATTAAAGAAGCTTCAGGAATTCTATCTTTCTCTGAAAAAGGACCACGTCTCTCAGGCGGAAGAAGGCTTCCGGCATATGAAGAAAAGCTTTCAGGCAGAAGTGGAAGAGAGAAAAAAAGCTGCCTGCCAGGTACAGGAAGAACTGGAAAGAGCCTTTGCTTTTCTGGAAGCAGCTTTTGGAGACGGACAGGAAATGGTACTTTTTGTTACCGGGCTTACCCAAAATGAGAGAGCGGCAGAATTTTTAAGCGCTTGGGAGTGCCCGCTATATTTAAAGTGGAGTCAGAAGCTTCTTTATAGGGAGCAAGAGGAAAAACTGAAAGAAGCCTGCAGAGAAATTATGAGAGATTTGCAGTAAAATAATAAGAAGCATATATTCCTGTAAGCAAGGTTATTGAGACAGCGAAAAGAAACTCTATACCGGCCGTGTAGGAGATGAAAAGTTATTCGTATATACTGTGCAGCAGGTTGTAAGAATCTACAGGAGAAGAAGACCTGGATGCATAAAAGATGTTGAATGATAAAAAATAGAATAGCAGAGTTATAGAAGGAATCCCTTCAGCGAGAGAGAAATGTCCGCTGAAGGGGTTTTATTATGCAGACAGTTCAGAACTTTTGAAGATTTTTTTCGATTGTTTCGATAAAATGGTTATGATAATTTTGATTTGAAAGAAAAACAGACTAAAGGAGAGACATGGTATCAATAAAAGATGTGGCGAAAAAGGCAGGAGTTTCTATTTCAACCGTTTCCCTGGCATTTAATTATCCGGAAAGGGTCAGCGAAAAAACCAGAAAAAAGATTTTTCAGGCAACAAAGGAGTTAGAATATGTACCTGCTTCTGTGGCCAAGAAAAATGAACTGAAAGAACGGAAGAAGAAATCCGTGGCGGTTATCATGGGAAGCCTTGTGGGGCCGTTTTGGTTTGAAGTGCTCAGAGGTATTAATGAGACGTTGAACATTAATAAAACGGAGATGGTGCTGTTCAGCGGAGAAGATTCTCTGACAAAACATTTTATGGATTTGATAAAAGGAAATTCCTGTCAGGGAATCATTATTATTACCGGAGGAGGTGAATGTGAACAGCTTCTTCAGATAGCGGTAAATAAAGGGTTTCCGGTAGTCTTGTGCTGTCCGCCCAGAGAATATGCCGGGTTGAGCAATATCATGATTGATAATTGGAATGTAGGGCAGCTTGCGGCAAATTATTTTCTGCAGCTTGGGAGAAAACGCATGGCTGTTTTCGGTAAATGTCCGGAAGACTGTCCTGATCGGGAGATTGGTTTTTTGGAGGTTCTGAAAAAAGAGAAGAAAGAGGTGCCGGAGAAATGGAAACTGTATTTCGATGTGACAGAAGAAGAGGCATACCGGGCGGCTAAGAAATTTTTAAGAGAGAATGAGGAACTGCCGGATGCTATCTTTGGTATCAATGACGAGACAGCCATTGGAATTATTACGGCCCTTCGGGAAGAGGGAATCAAAGTACCGGAGGAGATTTCTGTAATCGGGTGCGATAATATTTCTATCAGCCAGTTTGTCCAGCCCCCGCTTACCACCATCGAAATACCGAAGTTTGAAGTAGGAATCCTTGCGGCTAATATGATACTGCGGAGGATTCGGGGGATGCCTACGGAAAATATTATATTGTCAGGCAAATTAATTATCAGAGAGTCTGCTGCAAAAAGTAAAGAGCCGTGATAACCGGGGAAAAGGAGTCCTTTTTATGTTTTTCTAAATAGAAATTTAAGTTTAAGGGGGTATCATTCATATGATACAGGACAATGTCATGGAATATCAAAATCCCATAATATCCGGCTATCATCCGGACCCTACAATATGCAGGGCAGGGGAAGACTATTACATTATGAACTCTTCTTTTGAATATTTTCCTGGAGTACCCATTTATCACAGCAGGAATCTGGCTAATTGGGAACTTCAGGGATATGTTTTGTCCAGCAGGCAGCAGGTGGACCTGGAAAAAATAACTCCTTCTAAGGGAATCTATGCGCCTACACTGCGGTATCATGACGGATATTTCTTCATGTGTACTACCAATGTGGGGAAAAGAGGAAACTTCATTGTCTATTCAAAGGATATTTTACATGGGTGGTCTGACCCGGTTTGGGTAGAGCAGGAGGGGATTGACCCTTCTCTGCTGTTTGATGATGACGGAAAAGTTTATTTCTGTACTGCCGTATTTGATGCGGGAAAAGAAGGAATCTATATTTGCGAATTAAATCCTTTTACGGGAGAAAAATATACGCAGACACAGCTTCTGACAAAAGGCTGCGGGGGCAAGTATGCAGAAGGCCCTCATCTTTACAAATGGTTTGGAAAATATTATCTCATGATGGCAGAGGGCGGCACAGAATACGGACATATGGAGACGATTATGAGAAGCGACAATCCCTACGGCCCTTATGAACCCTGTCCCCATAATCCCATAATCACCCACAGGAATGACATGAAGGAAGACATTATGTGTACCGGACATGGAGATATCATAGAGGATGCCAATGGGAACTGGTGGCTGGTTTGCCTGGGAATCCGTCCTATTACTAATGAAAAACGGCGGGTTCTTCTGCATAATTTGGGCAGGGAAACTTTTTTAGCTCCTGTACGGTGGGAAAATGGATGGCCGGTAGTGGGTATGGAAGGAAAAGAAGGAATGTTGGAGCTGGAGATGAAAGGGCCCCTTCCGGGAAAACCAGAAGAAGTGGATTTGGATTTCTCAGATGATTTCAGGGAAAGCTCCTTTAAG
Source organism: uncultured Blautia sp. (assembly GCA_902476765.1). Taxonomy (GTDB): domain Bacteria; phylum Bacillota; class Clostridia; order Lachnospirales; family Lachnospiraceae; genus Blautia. Next base: position 12,981 of record CABSEJ010000042.1, on the reverse strand, counting down.
CTGGATTATAATTATCTTCGGAATCCTGAGAAGGAGAATTACCTGCTCTGTCCTGAAGAAGGCTGCCTGAAGCTTCACGGGAGTAAAGTGACTCTGAGCATGGAGGATACGCCTACTTTTTTAGGAATCCGGCAAAAGGAATTTAAAACCATAGCAGGAGTGAAGGTACGCCTGGGCCAGGGAAGTGAAGAAGCAAGGGCAGGGCTGACGGCATATTACAACAAATCCTTCCACTATGATATTTATGTGGGAAGAAATAAGGACGGATTCAGGGCTGCTTTGGGGAAACAGCTTTTTGATGTACAGGTGGAAACAGACGTAGAAAAGTTAGAAGAGGATTCCTGGGTTTATCTGAAAATGATTACAGACAAAGAATTTTATAGATTTTACTATTCCTTAAACGGCAGGGATTATACCTTCCTGGGCCAGGGTCTTACAGCAGGACTATGTACGGAGATAACGGAAACAATGACCTTTACAGGGGTTTATATCGGCATGTTTGCAGAAAACGGAGATGCTGAATTTAAAGAGTTTTCCGTAATAGTTCTGTAATGGAAGATGATTTTTTGAAGAAAATATCAAAAATAGTTATAAAACTGGGAGAAATCAAGAGAATAATAGGATATAATACACAAATTGTTTCGATTGTTTCGATAAAAGAATTGTGATATTTTAAATTCAGAAAGAAAAACAAGGAGAAGGTTTTCATTTCTAAAGGTTTTCCTGCTTTCAGAACAAAGAAAAGCAGGAGAAGATTTCAGGGAGAAGCATGCATGCAGAGAAGAATCCTAGAAAATTAAAGAGAAAAGAAAGGAAGGATTATCACAATGAAGAAAAAACTAATATGTGCAATTCTTAGTGTTTCCATGCTGTCTTCCCTTATGATTGGGTGCGGCGGAGGCGGAGAAAACCAGTCTTCGGCAGAAAATGAGCAGAAACCATCTCAAGAGGAAGGAACTACAGAGATTACCGTATGGTCCTGGGATGCTACCGTTGAGGATGCCATTCCTGCCTTTGAAGAGGCTAATCCTGGCATTAAGGTAAATTTTGAAAATGTAGGCTCCGCCAGTGACCAATATTCTGCTATTGATAATGCTCTTCAGGCAGGAAGCGGATTTCCGGATGTGGCACAGTTTGAATATTTTTCTGTTCCTTACTTTGCTGTAGCGGAAAAACTGGCAGATTTATCAGAATTTGGGGCAGATGAATATTCTGCGGATTATGTGGAAGCTGCATGGAACGGTGTTCATTTTAATAATACACTGTATGCTCTGCCCCTTGACTACGGCCAGGTAGTAATGTTCTATAATCAGGCGATTTTCGACCAGGCAGGAATTACAGAGGTTCCTGCTACATGGGAGGAATATTACGAGGCGGCTAAGAAGATTCGGGCTTTAGGAGATGATTATTACATCTCTAATGAAGCAGGGGATATTTTCCTCCTTCTCTCTATGATTTGGGAAGCTGGCGGACAGCCTTTTACCTATGATGGAGACACAGTTGAAATTGATTTTTCAGACAAAAATACCCAAGAGGTACTGTCTTACTGGCAGAAAATGATTGATGAAGATTTGATTACCAATGATATCGCTATCTGGTCAGATGACTGGAACCGTACATTGAACGATGGAACTTTATCTACACAGATTATTGGCGGATGGATGACAGCGAACCTTCCTCCCAGAGCGCCGGATGCTGCAGGTGACTGGCGGGTGGCGCCAATGCCTCAGTGGAATGAGGGAGAGAACTACAGCGCAGAAAACGGCGGCAGTACCCTGGCTATCCTTCAGGCATCAGAGAAAAAAGACGCTGCTTTTAAATTTGTAGAATATATTACCCATGGCGATGGTGTACAGGCTCGTGTAGACGCTAATGCCACTGTTCCAAATACATCTGTGCTGGAAAGCGAAGAATATTTAGGCCTTGCAGATGACTATTACGGAGGACAGCAGGTAAACCAGGTAATTGCTGACGCAGCGGCAAATGTAAGAACCGGCTGGCAGTTCCCCCCATTCTTTGAGTGGATGAGGACAGAATGGACAGATGTGTCCATGCCTTATTTCACAGATGGGAAGGGAAGTATTCAGGAGGTCTTCGAAAACTGGCAGCAGAATAGTATCGACTATGGAAATGAACAGGGATTCAGCGTGAAGTAAGCGAGGTTTTCGTTTAAACAGCAGGGGCTGTCGGATGGCAGCCCCTTCTTAAATCTGCGCCTGGGCAGTGTAGATTTTTAAGAGCGCAGATACCTACAGGAGGTTATCAAAGATGAAAAATACAATGACAGGAAGAGCCAAAAAGGTACATAAAAGGAACAGACAGATAGGATGGCTTTTCGTTGCGCCCTTTGGAATTTTCTTTATATGCGTGTTTATTATTCCAATTATTTATTCGGTCTATATAAGTCTTTATCAAAACCGTCTGGTAGGCGGTGAAGTGTTTGTCGGCCTGCAGAATTACATGGAACTGATTCAGGATGGAGAGTTCTGGGACGGTGTAAAAAGAGTGGTAGTATATACCGTCATTCAGGTTCCGGTGGAACTTTTGCTTGCGGTACTTCTGGCGCTGGGAATTGATTCCCTGCGTCTCTATGGAACGAAATTTGTGCGGATTGTTTCTTTCCTGCCCTACGGAGTTCCTGCGATTGTAAGCACTTTGATGTGGGGCTTTATGCTGGGGACAAAATATGGACTGTTTAAGAGTATTAATGATGTTTTGGGAACGGATTTTAACCCCTTTGCGCCCCAGTGGACTCTTGTATCTATTGCAGTAATGGCAACCTGGACCTATGCAGGATATAATATGCTGATTTTCTACTCCTCTCTGAAAACTGTTCCCATGGAACTATACGAAGCGGCGGAGATAGATGGAGCCAGCAGAAGCAAAATCGTATGGTATATTAAGCTGCCAGCCATTAAAGGTTCCCTGGTCATCGCTGTGATTTTTTCTATTATCGGAAGCTTCCAGCTTTTTAATGAGCCTACGATATTAAGTGATATGGTAGGCAACACTGGAATTACCAACCATTACACACCAAATATGTATATTTATAACTTGGCTTTTACCGGTTCCCAGCAGGGATATGCCGCTGCTTTGGCTATTGTAATGGCTATTATTACCATTGCCATTGCCTATGCAGTGCAGATACGGGGACTTCGTGAGGCAATGGGAACGGAAGGAGAGTGATGAAGCAATGAATAAATCAGGAAACAGAAAATTATATACAGTGACAGACCCGAAAAAAAGTGGGATGCTGACCTTCTTTGCCTTTTTGTTCTGCGCTTATTCCCTGCTTCCGTACCTATGGCTGTTTATAAATGCAACCAAAACGCAGAAAGATTTTGCCTCTACTTTCGGGCTGTCTTTTGGAGAAAGCTTTGCACTCTGGGACAATATAGCCCAGGTATTTACCTATCATGACGGAATTTTTGTAAAGTGGCTGCTGAACTCTGTGTTCTACACCGTTGTAGGTTCGGTGGTATCTACTCTTTTGGCGACTTTGGCGGGATATGCTTTGGCAAAACTGCGGTTTAGTGGGAAAAGGGCCGTATTATTGGTAATTTTAGGTGCCATTTCTGTTCCGGGAATTGCACTGGCGATTCCACAGTTTCTGCTGTTTTCTAAAATTGGGATTACCAATACCGTATGGGCTGTGCTGATTCCATCCTTCGTATCTCCATTTGGGGTATATCTGATGTGGATTTTTTCCGGTCAGGCAGTTCCTTCAGGTTTGCTGGAAGCGGCAGAAATCGATGGTTCCGGACCATGGCGCACCTTCTTTAAAATCTCTCTGCCGCTGCTGGCTCCCGCATTGGTAACCGTATTTTTATTTGCCTTTGTATCTATTTGGAACAACTTTTTCCTGCCTCTTATCATGCTGAAAAACACAGATCTGTATCCGCTGACTATGGGACTTTATCAGTGGAATCTTATGGGCTCTTCGGCAGGAGGAAGCGGTGAAATGATTCAGAATCTGGTGCTTACAGGGGCACTTTTAACCATTCTTCCACTGATTATTGCTTTCCTGTGCCTGCAGAAATATTGGCAGTCGGGACTGGCTCTTGGTGCGGAAAAGGGATGATTACCAGAGCATAAAATGAAAGAAAAAGGAGAAACTTATGGAATATCGTTTTCCCAGAATGTTTCAGGGAGAGAAAACACCCCTTTGGTTTGGCGGTGACTATAATCCAGAGCAGTGGCCGGAGGAAATGGTTGAGGAGGATATCCGGCTGATGAAGCAGGCCGGAGTGAATCTTGTTACGTTAGGAGTTTTTGCCTGGTCTCTTATTGAACCGGAGGATGGGGAATTCCAATTTGAATGGCTGGATAAGATATTGAACCGTTTGTATCAGGCTGGAATTTATGCAGATATGGCCACAGCAACAGCTACTCCGCCCAGGTGGCTGACTTCTAAACATCCTGAGATTTTGCCCAGGAACAAATATGGAAATATTATCTGGCCGGGAGGAAGACAGCATTGGCGCCCCACATCTCCGGTTTTCCGAAGATATGCCCTCCGGCTTACGGAAAAAATGGCGGAGCATTACAAGGGCCATCCGGGAATTGTGGCATGGCATGCCTCTAATGAGCTGGGCTGCCATAATATTTTTGATTATTCAGAAGATGCTGCCCTGGCTTTCCAAAACTGGCTGAAGGAACGGTATGGCACACTGGAAAACCTCAATCTTGCCTGGAACGGAATGTTCTGGTCTCAAATGGTTACAGACTGGTCCCAGATTATTCCCCCAAGGGAGTGCTCAGGAGGCAGCAATCCTACGGTACTGCTGGATTTTAAGAGATTTTCTTCTGACGCCTTGCTGGAATATTACAAAGCTGAGGCAGCAATTCTTCATGAAAAGACTCCGGGTATTCCGGTGACAACGAATCTTATGGTATTGGAAAATCAGGTGAATCCTGTGGATTGCTTTAAGTGGGGAGAGTATATGGATTTTGTGTCCAATGATCACTATTATCTGCCGGATAAACGGCATCTGGATGAAATGGCTATGTCAGCAGCTATTGTCTCAGGAGTGTCCCGGAAACGTCCCTGGCTTTTAATGGAAAACTCCACTTCCTCTGTAAATTGGAGGCCTGTAAATGTTAGAAAAAAACCAGGAGAGATTCTCCGTGATGCACTGATTCATGTGGCAAACGGTGCAGACGGCATTTGCTTTTTTCAATGGAGACAGTCAAAGGCGGGAGCGGAAAAATTTCATTCCGCTATGCTTCCCCATGCAGGGGAGAAAAGCCGGATATACAAAGAAGTCTGTACTTTGGGACAGGCTCTGAAGGTATTGGAACCCGTAAAAGGAAGCCGTGTCACCCGGTCTTCTCTTGCTATGATTTTTGACTACGATTCCTGGTGGGCCATTGAAAATAAACTGCTCACAGACCTGTTTGACTACAGAAGGGAATTTTTCCATTGGTATCAGGCGGCCCTTGATGGGGGAATCACACCAGATATAACAGGAAAAAGAGAGGACTGGGAGAAATACGAAGCAGTTATGTTCCCGGTTACCTTGCTGGTAGACAAGGAAACAGGAAAGCGGGCGGAACGGTATGTGGAAAATGGAGGAAAGCTGATTGTTACTTACGGTTCCGGGATTTCAGATGATTGGGACCATGTGTATACTGGTGGGTATCCCGGCGCTTTTTCAAAAGTTTTGGGGATAAAGGTCCAGGAATTTACAGCCATAGAGGAGGGACACCAAATAAAGCTGGATAATGGATGGTCCGGTGATTTATGGGTAGATGATTTTATGGAGATATCTCAGGATTGCAGAGTTGCGGCATACATAGAAGACGGAGACGGAGATACTGCCTTAGAAGGACAGCCGATTATTACCGAAAGAAATTTCGGAAAAGGAAAAGCCTTTTATCTGGGGACGAAGCTTACCAAAAAGGATGGGGCGGAATTTTTTGCCAGGTTTGTGTTGGGAGAAAGGGATTTTTCCGGAAGCAGCGTAACGAAGCCCTTGTATGTGGAGCGGGTTTCGGAGAAAGAGCGTTTTCTCTTTGTCTTTAACCGCAGAGAAAACTGCAAGGTTCCGGTGCCTCAGGATTACAAGCTGCTGTATCTGTGCGGAGGAGAAGATAAGGGAGACGAGATTTTTCTTGGAGAGGCAGGAGTGGCAGTGTTTTTCAAAAAATGCGAAAAATCCCTTGAAATAAGACCTTTAAAAGCATATAATAACTAACAGAATAAAAGAAAATTCTTCGGGGCAGGGTGAAATTCCCTACCGGCGGTGACAGTCCGCCCGCTACGGCGGTTGAATCGGTGAAATTCCGGTACCGACAGTATAGTCTGGATGAGAGAAGAAATGTTTCATTTCGCTATGACTTTCATGGAGGATGTCCCGCTGCAGGGGTGTCCTCTTTTTTCTATAGGAAATTCCTTTGAATTTCCCATAGAAAGGCCCTCCTGGCGGAATGCATAAGCAACAATAAGGTATGCAGGCATTTCCGGTATAAGGGTGGAGGAAACAAGAAGAATTTCCTTTTATGAAAAACATGAAAAGGAGATATGAAAAATGAGTAATGAAGCAACCGCAAACAAAATTGCAAGAACACAGAGCCGTTCCAAAGTTCGGACCACGGTCCAGATTGGCATGCTTGGAGCAGTAGCAGCAGTCCTGATGATGCTGGATTTTCCGGTGCCTTTTTTGGTACCGCCCTTTGTGAAAATGGATTTTTCTGAGCTTCCGGTGCTGGTGGGAACCTTTGCCATGGGCCCTTTGGCTGGAGTGATTATTGAACTGGTAAAGAATCTGCTGAACGTGCTGCTCCACGGAACCAGTACAGCAGGCGTAGGGGAGCTGTCCAATTTCGTTATCGGATGTGCCTTTGTAGTGCCTGCCGGTCTGTTTTACAAGAGAAGAAAAACGAAGAAAAACGCTGTTATCGGTATGGCTTCCGGTACTGTCCTGATGGCTGTTATGGGCTGCTTTACCAATGCTTTTATTATGTTTCCTCTGTACAGCACACTTATGGGAATTCCTATAGAGGACTTTATTGCCATGGGTGCGGCTATCAATCCGGCTGTTGACAATATGTTCACATTTGTTATACTTTGTATGGTACCCTTTAATTTATTAAAGGGAATTGTAATTTCATTTATTACACTGCTGCTGTATAAGCGGCTGAGGATATTGTTAAGAGGTGAATAATATGGCGAAAATCACGGGCATTACCCAGAAGACTCAGAACCCATTTGTTAATCTTTATGAGTTAGACAGGGAGAGTAAGACCGGCCAAAAAGGGAAATACTATGTTGCGTCCAGGGCCAAAAGCCAGGAACAGCTAAAGTTGAAAACCAGACAGAACACTCCGGACGGTGTGATTATTTACAGCCTTTACGGGGAGGAACAGGACAGGGTAGTGCTGGTGCGCCAGTACAGATACAGTATTGACGGATATATTTATGAATTTCCCGCCGGCTTGGTGGAGCAGGGTGAAGATTTCCGGGAAGCGGGAGTTCGGGAAATGAAGGAAGAAACCGGGCTGACCTTTACACCGCTGGAGGTAAATCCGGCCTATGAAAAGCCAGCCTTTACGACCATCGGACTTACAGATGAGTCCTGTGGTATTGTGTTCGGAACGGCAAAGGGGCAGGTGTCCCGGGAGTTTTTGGAGGACACAGAGGAAATTGAGGTGGTTCTGGCGGACAGAGAAGAAGTGCGAAGGATTTTGAAGGAAGAGAATATTGCTATTATGTGTTCTTACATGCTGATGCATTTCCTTCATGACAAAGAACCCTTTGGCTTTCTGAAAGAATTATAAAAAATTACATAGGATTAGACTTCTCAGAAGGAAATTGTGTTATACTTATGACTGAAGTCGAATGTAAGGCGGAACTGACGTTTTCATGCGGCAGATCCGCCTTTTGTCTCGCCGCTTTGAGCCTAAGGTCTCAAAGCTATACTGGATAAATTCGCATAAAATGTATATATCTTTCTAAGTATATGTTTAATGCGCAACCCCTAATAGAAAGAATAGCAGGAGTTTTCTCATGAAGTGGAAGAAGTACGGAAAAAGTATTGCAGTGTTTATTATAACCCTGGCTATAGTGATTCTTTGCGTGGCCCTGGGAATTCAGTTCTTAAAATTTTTTATGCCCTTTGTCATTGGCTGGGTCATTGCCCTTATAGCCAATCCATTGGTGCGGATTTTGGAGCGGAGGCTGAAGGTGGCCAGGAAGCATACTTCTATGCTGTTGATTATTGCAGTGTTGGCAGGAGTTATAACGGGTATTTATTTCCTGGGTGTAAGGCTGGCCCGGGAAACCGGGGACCTGATAGAGCAGGCTCCGGTTCTTTACCAGGATATTAGCCAGGATTTCCGGAATGCGGGAAAGAATCTGGAATCCTTTATCAATGAACTGCCGCAGAATGTACAGGACAGTATTGCAGAGGCTCAGGAGGACATTGGCAGCATTACGGGAGAAGCGGTCAGCAGACTCAGTCATTTTACGGTGGACAAAGCCAGCAGCCTGGCTAAGAACATTCCGGGAATTTTAATCTCTATTATTTTCAGTATTTTGTCTGCTTATTTTTTCATTGCAGACCGGGACCGGATTCTGGAATTTGGACGGGCCAATACCCCTCAGATTATCCAACAGAAATGGCGTATGTTTACAGACAGTCTGAAAAAGGTTTTCGGCGGATATTTTAAAGCCCAGTTTAAAATTATGGTGATTATATGGGTTATTCTTTTTGTGGGTATGTTGGTTTTACATGTGCCTTTCGGGGCTTTTGTAGCTCTGCTGGTGGCTTTTTTGGACATGCTTCCTATTTTCGGCACTGGTACGGTGCTGATTCCCTGGGCTGTATTTAAGCTGCTTTCCGGAGATTTAAGGTATGCAGTGGGGCTGGTTATCCTGTATCTGGTGACACAGTTGGTCAGAAGAGTCATAGAACCTAAACTGGTTGGAGATTCTATTGGCATCAATCCTTTGGTGACGTTGGTCTTTATGTATGTGGGTTACCGGCTCAGCGGGGTTCTGGGTATGATACTGGCGGTACCTATCGGAGCTATTACCATTAATTTTTATAAGGCAGGGGTATTTGACGGAGCTATCAATGGATTGAAAGAGGCCTTAAACGATTTTCTTAAATGGATGTACAAAGAAGAATAGGATGGTAAGAATAGACCCGGTGTGCTGCCGGGTCTTCCTAAATATCTTAATGCTTTCTTTATGCCTGGCCCGGGGTTCTTTATACAATATTTATTTGAAAACAACTAGAATGATAGGGTGCGAAAATAAAGCGGCTAAAAGCATAGAGTACTGAATTACATGAAAAATATAGGTGGATATACTGGTGTTTAAAATGAAGAAACATAAATGGACAACTACAAAAATAATTGCGGTCGGCTATCTGTTGGTTATTACCATGGGGACTCTGCTTCTCATGCTGCCCATCTCCAATAAATCCGGTATAGCCGTTCCTTTTCTGGATGCGTGTTTTACTGCTACGTCGGCCACCTGTGTTACCGGACTGGTGGTTTATGACACATATACATACTGGACCACATTCGGACAGTGTGTGATATTGGCGCTGATACAGATTGGCGGAATCGGCTTTATGACAATTGCCATTTCGGCCCTTACCTTCACAAAGAAAAAAATAGGACTTTCCCAGAGGCTGCTTATGCAGGAATCCGTGGCGGCTCCTCAGGTTGGCGGCATTGTGCGGATGTCAAAATTTGTATTGTCAGGAACATTGCTTTTTGAAGGCCTGGGAGCTGTCCTTCTGGCTTTTTACTTTGTTCCCCGGCTGGGAGCCGGAAAAGGAATTTATTTCTCATTATTTCATTCTGTGTCAGCCTTTTGCAATGCCGGCATTGATTTGATGGGGTATTTTCAGCCTGGTTCTTCTCTGGTGACGGCGGCAGACAGCTATCTGGTAAGTATAACCATTGGGGCCCTGATTATCATCGGAGGACTTGGCTTTCTGGTTTGGGCGGATATAAAGAAATGGAAGTGGCGCTTTAAAAGCTATCGTCTCCATACCAAAATTGTGCTGGCTTCAGCCTTTGGCCTGATTCTGGCAGGAATGCTTTTGTTTTTCCTCTTTGAATTTGGCAAGCCGTCCATGGAAGGTAAGACACTGGGCCAACAGCTTTTGTGTTCTTTTTTCCAGTCTGTCACTCCCAGAACAGCCGGTTTCAATACCATGGACCTGAACAGTCTGACCCAGAGCAGTCAGTTGCTGATAATCTGTCTGATGTTTGTGGGCGGGGCCCCTGGTTCCACTGCAGGAGGAATTAAGACCACTACCATGGTGATTATGTTTTTGACTATCTGGACAGAATTCAGAAAAAGAAAAGATGTGGAGCTGTTCCACAGACGAGTAGAGGCTGAGACCATACGTCATGCAGGCTGCATTGCAACCTTGTATGGTACGCTGAGTATTTTGGCGGCAATGGTTATCTCGGCAATGGAAAATATAGGCATAAGAGAGGCCATGTTTGAGGTGGTTTCTGCTATTGGGACAGTGGGATTGAGCCTGGGGATTACTCCGGAGCTGGGAGCTGTCTCTCAGGTGATTTTAATTGTATTGATGTATATGGGAAGGGTAGGCGGAATTACGCTGCTTCTGGCCTTCAGCAGCAGGATAAGCAGTATACCATCCAAGCTGCCCAGCGAAAAAGTATCTGTAGGATGACAAAGACAAGGAGGAAAATTATGAAATCAGTTCTGCTGATTGGGCTAGGACGTTTTGGCCGCCATATGGCGCAAAAGCTTATGGAAGAAGGAAATGAAGTGATGGCGGTTGACATAAATGAAGAAAGAGTCAATGACGCTATGGATATGGTAACAGATGCCCAGATTGGGGACGCCACAAATGAACATTTTGTGGAATCCCTTGGAGTGGGAAATTTTGATTTATGCGTGGTAGCTATTGGAGATAATTTCCAGAGTTCTCTGGAGACTACAGCGCTTTTAAAGGACAACGGAGCGCCTTTTGTGCTGTCCCGGGCCAACCGTGATGTACACGCCAAGTTTCTTCTCCGCAATGGAGCTGACCGGGTGGTTTATCCGGAAAAGGAAATGGCCCAGCGGCTTGCGGTGAAGTACGGAAATGACAATATATTTGATTATATCGAATTAACAGGTGATTATGCTATTTATGAGATTCCGGTTCCTCCTTCTTGGGTAGGGAAATCTATTGTGGAGCAGGATGTGAGAAAGCGCTACCATATCAGTATCCTGGCAACCAAGGAGGCAGGGGAGATGAACCCCCTCCCAAGGGCTGATTACGTTTTCCGAGGGATTGAAACCCTGATTGTTATGGGGCTGTTTAAGGATGTGCGGGCAGTGGCCAAGGCCAAATAACAGGTCAGAGTGCTACACTATAATTTCATTCCCAACCAGCCTACAGGATGACAAAAAGGATTAAAAGTTTGAGAATTTAAGAATCAGTGGAAAAAATCCAGGAACATAAGAGGGAAGACTTGCATAATCCGGAGAAAAAAATTATAATTCCATTAGAAAAACCTAGAAGGAGTTGGCGGAAATGGATAAAAAATTTGATGTAATTGCTCTTGGAGAGCTGCTGATTGACTTTACAGAAAATGGAGTAAGCGGACAGGGAAATCCCATTTTTGAGGCAAACCCGGGAGGTGCTCCCTGCAATGTGCTGGCTATGCTGAATAAGTTGGGGAAAAAGACTTCCTTCCTTGGGGTAGTGGGAAAGGACCAGTTTGGCCTATCCCTGAAGAAAACCCTGGAGGAGCTGGATATTGACACAGGACATTTATACCAGGACCCGGAGGTTCATACTACCCTGGCTTTTGTACATACCTTCGAGGACGGAGACAGGGATTTTGCCTTTTACAGAAACCCGGGAGCTGATATGATGCTGAAAGAAAGCCAGATTGAGCCGGAGTATATTCAGTCTGCCAGAGCCTTCCATTACGGTACTCTGTCTATGACCCATGAGGGCGTGAGAAAGGCCACCTATAAGGCTATTGATATAGCCAGGGAGGCGGGGCTTTTGATTTCCTTTGACCCCAACCTTCGTCCCCCTCTGTGGAGCAGCATGGAAGAGGCTAAGAAGCAGATTGCCTACGGATTGTCTAAATGTGATTTGCTGAAAATTTCCGAGGAAGAACTGGAGTTTATGACAGGGACAAAAGACGTGAAGGAGGGAGCCCATATCCTTCTTTCCGAAAATCCCAATATCAGACTGATGAATGTGACCATGGGCAAGGAGGGAAGCATTGCTTTTCACGAGGGAAAAGAAGTATTCCAAGCGCCCTTCTTACAGGAAAATACCATTGAGACAACAGGAGCCGGGGATACCTTCGGTGCCTGCGCTCTGAATTATGTATTAGAGCATGGAATCCAGGGCCTTACAGAAGAGAGCTTAAAAGAAATGCTGCGTTTTGCCAACGGCGCCTCCTCTTTGATTACCACAAAGAAGGGAGCACTGAGAGTTATGCCGGCGAAAGAAGAGGTAGAGGCATTTATTGCTTCATAGGATTAGAGATGTCTTTTGACACCATAATCAGCATAGAAAATTTCCTTGAAGTTTCTAATGTTTCCACTGGAATAGACAGCTTGTGCAGGAATAAGTAAAATTGTTGTAAAATTTGTATAAATGGATAAAAATACTCCTCATTATTTTGGCAATAAATACAATAAAAATTGGTAAAAAAATCACAAACTTTATCAAGATGCATTGACAACAAAATAAATTTGTGGTAGATTATACCCATAGGTGAGGCAAAAATCAAAATCACCTGGAAACAAGGGTTCTGATTCCTGACGGGTAAGTGTGGAGTACCACAGTGGAGTCAGAATGATAAGTAAAGCCGACCGTCTGGGCAACATTTGGAGATAACAAATGTTGCCCTTTTTTCAACCGTAGGATGTGTTGGGAAAAGGGCGAGGAAAATCATTATTTTTTAAGGAGGATGTTTACTATGGGATTCAAATCAGACATCGAAATCGCACAGGAATGTACTATGGAGCCAATC
>CABSEJ010000041.1 GCA_902476765.1 uncultured Blautia sp. | reverse complement strand
CGGAGGGCTTTTTGTTCTATAGGAAATTCAAAGAAATTTCCTATAGAACAAAAAGCAGCGCAAGCTGCGAATCTGAGCTGTGTGGCTGAATAGTTACGTTTTTCTTGTATTCTACCATGTTCCGCTTCCTGCGTCACTCTTTTTCAAAAAAAGTATAGCCGCCTTACCTTCACTCTGCCATTGGGATTTTGCTCATAATCCTACCCTCTCTGGACAAGGGCATACATGCCCTTGTTCAGAGAGGGTAGGATTCTTTGTACATTAAGGCTATTTTGTGATAAGATGAAGCAAACAGGAAAAAGAGAGTCTGTAAATTTAGCTTAAGCAATAAGATGGGTAATTCCTTACTGGCTATAAGGGAGATTAACCATAAATATATTGTTGTAGAAAGGAAAAACTAATGATAAAAGCAGTTATTTTTGATATGGACGGAGTTTTATTTGATACGGAAAGAATCATGAAGGATGGCTGGATGAAAGCGGCCAGAGAAATGAATTTTGTTCTGACAGAGGAACAGCTGGCACAGATGCGGGGAAGCACCAGAGACAGAAGCGCCGCTCTTTTTGATAAATGGTATCAGGGAAAAGTGGATTATGACCGTGGAAGGGAAATACGGCGTAAGTACATGGATGATTACATTGTCCGGCACTCGGTTCCAAAGAAAAAGGGACTGATGGAACTTTTGGGCTTCCTGAGAAATCAGCATATCCCGGCTGCCGTGGCCACCTCCACGGACCGAAAAAGGGCTTCTCATCTCTGGGATTTGGCAGGCATCACTTCTTATCTGTCTGCCTCTGTGTGCGGAGACGAAATCAAAGTCTGTAAGCCGGACCCGGAAATATTTCTGAAAGCAGCACAGGCCCTCCGTACAGCCCCTGCCCAATGTCTTATGGTGGAAGACAGCATCAACGGACTGAAGGCGGCCCGGGCCTCTCAGGGCATCTCCTGTATGGTGCCGGATTTGACCCCCTACACACCCGAGCTGGAGCCTTTCTGCGACTATGTGTGCCATGATTTGGAGGAAATTATTTCCCTTATCAGGGATTCCCGGGCTTCTTTTTCGCCAGCTCCATGATTTCTTGATATTTGCCGGTAATATAACCGTATCCCTTTCTTTTATGGGGAAGAAGACAGTCACTGCAGTCCTTTATCCCTTTGTCTGTGTACTTGAAATTACCTCCGCATTTTTCCCCCAGGGCATAAAGGGGGCAATAGCAAAAAAGGCAGTTAAAATTATCCGGGTCTTCTGTTTTGTGGCAGGGGAAAAACTCACAGTCCTTGTGACTGAAAAAGGAATAGTTTTTCCCTTCCCAATATGGTTTTTCTTGGCTCATCACGCTGCTCCTCTCTGAAAGTTTGTAACGATTATCGTACCCTCTCTGGACAAGGGAATACTGAGTATAGTAAAGAAAGATTATATCTGTAAGTGCTCCGGTCCATATCTGCCATTATCCCGGAACATTTCTTCTAAAAGATTCAGGTTATCCTCTGAGTGTTCAATCTCTCTGGCATAGGTATAAGACAGCTCTGTCATGTCTTCCAAAGTAAGTCTGCCTGTCTTTGCCCAGCAGCAAAGAGCCATTTCCTGAATCCAGAGAACACTGACCACTGACAAGGCTGCCTTAGTGTAAATGTAACCGTCATAGGCTGCCCCACAGAAATAAGTAAACAAAAAGAAAACCAGAAGCTGTTCTCCCCATATTTCCCATTCCTGTCCTTGCTTTTCTCTCCTATATATTTCCCGAAAATCCTTCCGTAGATTCTCGTAAAAGCTTTTTCCTTTGTGATACAGAGTCTGGTCTATATCCTTCAGAATGCAGGGCCACTCCTCCTGCAATACCTCCAATTGCCCTAAATCCTCTAGGATACCTTTTCTTGTCTCATAGACCTGACGCTCTTTGGCAGAAAAATCCTGGTCTTTCAGCCTTTCTCCCTCTTTCCGTATATCCAGTTCAAACAGGGTACCCTCCACCAGGGCATTATCCATAACTGCAGCCAGCTTTAATACCAGAGCCATTCTTTTTTCCAGGCTTATGCTCCGGTCTCCCACAAGACGAAGCAGGTACTCCCTGGCCTCCTCCAAAGCACCGAAAAGCAAAGCGTCAAAGTCCTGGAAATCCTCCTGCTCCACAGTTTCATCCTCCCGTTCCAAAAAGACGGTCTGTTCTGTATGGCTCAAAATCAGTGTTGCTGCCACAGGACAGGAAAGGGACAGGGACAGCTCCCGAAGCTCCTCAAATTCCTCTGTGTGCCGGGGATAAGCTGTACAGGTACGACATAAGGCTCCCTTTCCCAGCTCCTGGTATAAATCGCAGAGATTATCTTTGTTTAAGAAACTGCACCTTCCATCCTGCTGCCGGAAACAGCCCTGATACCAGTCTATGGAATCTAAAAGCCGAAGACCAAAATCCCCTTTTACCTGGCTGTATCTGTCCAGAGATTCTTCATCAATCATAATCTGCCATCCTGCACAGCAGGTAGCAGGGCATACGGCTCCGATACAGGAAAATTCATCGTAATAATCCGGTTGTCTGTAGCGCATAGTATACTTCTTCCTTTATCTTAAATAGTGCCCTCTCCGAAGAAAAATACATATGCTCTTGTTCAGAGAGAGTATACTCCTTTCATACAACCCTATAGTATATCGCCTTCTCCTCTCTGTCAATTTCTTTCTAAAGTCCACAGGCTTCCATAAGCCTGTCTGTCACTTTTTCAAAGGAAATTCCGTTGACTCTTTCCAGCAGTTCTATGTCCTTTTTCTCAAAAGCCCCGGCCCCGGAATAAGCCCCGCAGATACCGCAGGCCATAGCTCCTATAGTATCCGTATCTCCCCCTATATTAGCTGCGTACCTGGCACATTTTACAGGATTCCCTCTGGAAAGAGAGACCAGCCCCAGGGCCGCAGGTACACTTTCTGCCGCTGAAAGACCGGTACCCACAATATCATAAAGCTCTTCCAGCACTTTTTCTTCTGACTTGGACTGTTCTGCTATAACCCTGGCCAGACCTATTCTCCCGGCCACTGACGGACCGCAGACCGGGAATCCCTGCAGCTGCCCTGCCAAAGCGCCTTCCCGGGCATAATCAAGAATCCTTTCTAAGCTCCTTTCTCCCTCCGCTGCCAGGCCTGCCGCCGCTGCGACAGCACAGGCTCCCGCCATAGCACAGCTGGTATTATGAGTAGGCAGGCAGAGCAGTTTTACCTGTCGGCTAAGGACTTCCAGTCCCTGTGCACCATATACCAGCCCCAGAGGAAGTATTTTCATGGCCCCTCCGTTGGTGGTTCCGTTCCTTCCCGTCAGCTCCATGGGAACCCCTTTCTCCAGCTTCTGAAAAGCCGCCGCTGTACTGGGTCCTATGACTGTCTTAGCCTTCTCTTGCTCCCCGGCCCAGCGTCTCAGGATTTGTATAAACAGATGGGCATCCACCTTTCCTCTACCTTTCACAAGCATATCTATAACCAGCAGCAAATTAGCTGTATCATCGGTAACCTCTCCGGCCTGGAATCCTCTGGATATTTCACTTTCCTCCTGTCCTGGCAAAAAACAGTCAATATAACCAAGCCTTGCCTTTATTTTCTCAGGGGTCCACATTTCAGAAGGCATTCCGAAAGCGTCTCCGTAAGCAGCTCCTATCAAAGCTCCCAGGATTTTCTCTTTTTTATGCAAAATTTTTCACCTCCTCCAGGGTAGGGGAAAACCTGGCCCCTAATCTGGTGCAGGTATAGGCAGCGCAGGCAGAAGCAAATTTCATGGCTTCTTTTAGTTCGCTTTTCTCTAAAAAGTAACTGTAAATAAAGCCGCCAATATAGGAATCTCCGGCTCCTGTGGTATCCACCGCCTGAATCTTCTCAGCCTGAACTTTCACCGGCCAGCTCCCCTGCCCTGCAGGCCCATAGGCCACAGACCCCTGGGTTCCCAGAGTAAACAAAAGAATTCCGTTACAATATTTCCGCAAAAAATCCCGGCACTCTTCTAGACTTTCCGTCCCGGCTAATTGGTACAAACCTTCCCTGCAGGGTGCGAACACATCCGCATAAGCCAGAGCCTGTAAAATTTCTTCTCTGGACACCCCCAATCCCTTCATAGTGCTTAGCCCCACCTGCAAATTGAACACTGTGGAAACGCCTGCTCTACGGGCCTTCTTTAAAGCTTCTACAGACGGCTTTTGGGGAAGTAAGTCTGTATAGAACACCTTTGCTTCCCTCAGCTTATGCTCCGGAACCTCCTCTGACTTCAGGGAGGCAAAGGCTTCTCCCATATTCAGCATGATAAATTTTCTGCCTTCTTTATCAATGACAATATCTGTATGAAGAGTAGTCATTCCCGGTCGGATAACCATAGCAGAAGTATCCACCCCTTCCCTTTTCAAACTGTCCAGCACCTGCCGACCCAGAGCATCGTCTCCTACTGCCCCGGAATAGCCGCATTTTGCTCCCAGTCTTGCAAGCTGTACCATCACATTAGTTCCGCTTCCTCCCGGCTGGCTCTGGCTTTCCTCTACAATGCAAAATCCATCCTCCGCCGGAAGAGCATCTACTTTCATCAGCACATCCATTGCCAGGGTTCCCAACCCCCATACATCATATCTCATCCTCTAAACCTCCTACTTTTTCCGGGTAAGAACATACCCTCTCTGGCCACAAAAACCGTCCGAAAACAATATATTTCCTACTGCTTCCGAACGGTTTTTCTTTTACTCAGACAACCGCACAGGCAGCTTTCTGAACTCAACGTATCCTTAATACACAAGGAAATAAACGGCCCTTTGTACACTAAGCGTATCATTATTTCCGGGAGATTACAATTCTTCTGCAGCTTATATGGCTTCCGCTTTCCACAGAAAGTCCGATACCTCCTTTTTCATAGGGGTGCTCCTCGTCTTCTGCCTGAAGCTTTGTCTCTCCGTTGAAAACTGCGGTTATTTTATTTCCGCAAACTGTAACTTCTATCTCATACTCCCGGTTTTCTTCCCAGGGAAAATCCGTCTCCTTGAGAATCCTAAAACCATTTTCATTTTTTAAAATAGCAGCCTTGCCTCCCGGGAGAAGCCCGGCTCCATAGGAATGAATGGCCCCCTGTACCCTTACATTTACATAGTGATTTTTCCCGGTAATGGGAGTGATAGAAAAAGTAGCCTTATAATCTTTCCAATTATATCCTCCCGTATAGAGGGCTCCCATATCCCCACAAGAAAGCTGTACCTGTCCGTCATCCAGATAGGCAAGTCCTTTTAGTTTGGTAAACTGGCTGATTTCTCTGTGAAGGCCGGTCCAGACCTCTTCCTTTTCCTCTCTGAATTCTATGGAGTAATCCGGACTTCCCTGTACATATAAATCATCCACCATAGCGGTAAAGTCAAAGACTTCTTTGTGCTGCCCTTTCACATGAAAACAGAAGCCAATCTCCTCAATCATGCCGCCTTCTATGGAAGGAATCTCATAGGTCAGGCTTGCCCATTTTTCTTTTTCCATAAGAATTTTGGGGCTTTCGTATATCTGTCCTCTATGTCCCTCTTTTACATAAAGACTTACCAGGGCTTCAGGAGCGTAAGCGGGAAGCCAGGCACTTCCATACAGAGTCTGTCCCGGATAAGCAGTAGGGGAAAAGGCAGGGTCATAACGGCTGTCATCAAAGTCCTGAGGTCTGTAATAGGTCTTCTTATACACATAAACATTTTCCCCCGGCTCCACCGGCTTGGCTAAAATCTTCAGGCTTCCCTTTCCTGTAAAAGCCCTTTCCCTGGTGTTTTCCAGTCTCCACTCTCTTTCCTTTCTGGCTCTCTCGTCCAGTCCCTCTACCCTGAGACACATGGCGTGGGTGGAGCCTGGAAATTCGAAATGACAGCTGTCTATACGCTGCCGGGCTATTTCTTTCCAGGGCATAGGCATCTCTTCCCCTGCTATGGCATAAGCCAAATGGGCGATATACAAAGCCCCATAGGGAATATCCATAAGATTCAGAGAGCCTATCACACTGGAGCAGGCCAGAAAGTCATTGATTGGTTTTCTCCACTTATCATAATCAATGGCTTCCAGTCCGTTTCTTACTCCCATGATAGCCGCCACATTTCCAACGTTACAATCTGTATCCCATCCACACATGTTGCAGATATTCAGGGTATCAGAAAAGTCCCCTTCTCCATAAAGAAGCGCCAGAATCATCACACCGATATTGGGTATGATATGGCAGTTGCCCGGATACTTGTCATAGCCGAAATTTTCCCGGATATATTCATAGCAGGCTCTCCATCCCTCTTGCCTTCTTTCCTCATAAAATTCCATAACACAGCGTACCACTTTTGTATATTCACAGTCCTGGGGAATATAGGAAAGACCCTTTTCCAGTATTTTTTTCATATTCTTTTCTATAAAGGCATAGCTGATACATACAGCAATAAAAATGCCGCCGTATTTTCCGTTCCCATCATGGGTAACGCTGGCCGCTTCCCTGGCAAATCTGGCCGCTAAATCCGGATTTCCCGGGGTAACAAGCCCCCAGGTATCAATAAAAATCTGTCCTCCTATCTGCTCCGCCATGGTGCTTCCATTCTGTTCGATACTGCCGCTTTGAGGAGCCTTAATGCCGTTTCTCAGATTCAAATACGCCGTATGCTCTGTGGAAACCCCATAGCCGCCCCACCAGAAGAACCCATGCTCAAAGGGGGCATAGTTCAGCAGCGCCTCCCCTACATCCTGGGCCTTTAGGTCTAAATTCCCTCCTTTATCCTCCAGGGCTCTGAGAAAAAACAGAGGGCCATTGCTGTCATCATCCGCCGCAAAGCGGGTATAATCTACAGGATAACCGGTAAGCTCCCCGTAAATATTTTTTATCTTATCATAGGTCCACCCCTCTATAGGGGCTCCCAGACGGATTCCGATAATCTTTGCCAGCCATCCGGCATATATTTTTTCAATAAATTCTTCTCTCATAATCCTCCTTTTCCCCGTCTTTCGTCACGGTTTTGTCTTTACCCTTTTACGCTTCCGCTGGTCATTCCTTCAATAAACTTTCTGCTGAAAAGCAGGTACAGAATAATAACCGGAGCTACGGTTATAACACTGGCGGTATAAATCCTGGCCATATTAGAGCCATACTCCCCTGTAAATTTTACAAATCTGGTAGCCACCAGCTTTAATTCCTCTGTAGTAATAAAGGTATTGGACCACAAAAATTCATTCCACACATTTACAAATACCAGGATAGCAATGGTCAAAAACATAGGCTTGGCTATAGGTATGGTTATCTTCAAAAAACACTGCAGCTCATTGCATCCGTCAATTTTTGCAGCTTCCTCCAGCTCTCTGGGAATTCCCGTCAGAAAGGTCCGCAACAACAGCATATTGAAGGGAATCTGCATGGCCGTATATACAATCATCAGACTCCATCTGGTGTCCACCAGCCCTATGCTGTTCATTAAAAAGTAATCCGGAACAATATAGAGGAAGCCAGGAAGAGAAATGGCCACAAAAAAATAGGCGGTAAAAAATCCTCTCAGCTTAAAATCCAGCTTGCAGATAGCATAAGCTCCCAAACCTACGACCACTAAAACAATAGCTATGACCACAAAGGCTGTGAATAAGCTATTAAAATAGGCCGTACCATAGCCCCCTATATCCCAGGTTTCCCCATAATTATTAAACACCCACTCCTTTGGCAGACCCAGAGGCATGGATTTTACCTCTCTGTCCGTTCGGAAGGAATTTAACAGGACCTGCAGCAGGGGAACCGCTGCAAACAGCGCCATAAGAACCAGAAATACTACCCGCAGTCCGGTTCCCAAAGCTGCCTTCGGCCCTTTTCTGACCTTATTCATCATCGTCAATCCCTCCCTTTTTGCTCACATATTTCTGCACAAAATACAGGATAATACAAATACCGCTTTGAATCACGCAGAGAGCGTTGGCATCCCCTGCCCTGTACTTTACAAATGCGTTTTTATAAATATAAGTAGACATGATTTCCGTAGCATTTGCCGGACCGCCGTTTGTCATGATATAGACGTAATCAAAGGTCAGGAAGGACCACATAATCGTCATAATCAGCACAAAAGCAATGGTCTGCCGGATGCCGGGAATAGATACATGAAGCAGCTCCTGGAAACGATTGGCTCCGTCTACTCTGGCTGCCTCATAAAGGGTAGGGTCCACCTGCTGGAGGGCTCCCAGGAAAAGTACCATAATAAAGCCCCACCAGTGCCAGTTATCTACAAAGGCTACGGAGAACAGGGCAATGTCCGGGTCTCCCAGCCAAAGCATATCTGCTATTTTATCAAAGCCCAGCTTATCCAGAACGGAATTTACTCCATAATAGGGATTCATATAGGCCGTCCAGATTTTGCCTGCTACTGCTGCGGAAATCACATAAGGAATAAAGTAAATCGTGCGGAAAAACATCTGGGTCCTTCTCATCTGGCTTACCAGAATGGCTACGATGAATCCCAGTATCAGCGGCACAGTAATAAAAATCAAAAGCCACTGGATATTATGTATCACAGAAAGTTTCACAATAGGGTCGTGGAAAATTTCCTTGAAATTTTCCAGACCAATAAACCGGGCGTTTCCCATGCCGTTCCAGTCAAACAACGACATGACAAGAGTGCTGAGAGCCGGCCCTGTAACAATGCATGCATGGATAATAAACGCCGGAAGAATAAACAGATACGGCACCACATGCCTTTTCTTTGCTGTCTTCATAGTATGCCCCCTATTACAGGCTGTGGGCTCTGAAATAAGCAGAACGCACAGCCTTTGAAATTTAAGCTGTTATGGCAACTGAGGAATCGTCCCGTCTTCCCTGGCCTGGTCTATGTAGGTCTGGGCCTGAGCAAGATAGTCCTCAATACTCAGCTGTCCCAGGAATAAAGCGTCTGTATTTTCATTCATATAAACTCTCATATCAGACGGATAGAAAGTCCAGGAACAATAGCCAATCTGGTTGTTAGTCTGGGCATCCATCAAAAGCTTATACTGGTCTAAAAGTTTCTCATCCATTCCCTCCAAATTAGAAATATCAAAGTCCTTCAGCGGGTAGGGCTGATACCCTGCCTCGTTAATGGACTGGTAATGCCGGTCCATAGAGGTAAACAGATAATTCAGCACTTCTGCAGCCAGGTCCGGATTGTCAGAGTTGGCGTTGATGGCATATCCTCCGCCGGTTGCAAAGGGAAGAATAGAGCCTATGCTCTCATCTGCAGGCATCATTTCAGAATCCCAGTTACAGTCCGGATAAGTGGCCAAAAGCTGGTTAGATGCCCAGGTCCCATTAATCATCATGGCGGCCCTGCCTTCTGCGAAAAAGGCCAGCATATCTTCATTTGTAATAGACTGAGAGGCCTTATCTCCCAACCATCCTTCTTCCCACCAGTTTACCATGGTTTCAAAGGAAGAACGGATAGCGTCGTCAGTGAATTTCCCCGTACCTTCCATAGCAGCCTTCACAGCATCCGGTCCGCCGTAACAGCTGGTAAAGGTGGAATATAGCCAGTCAACAGCGCCCTGATAATTGGAATTTCCAAAAGCAATAGGGATTACTCCGGCCTCCTGGACCACTGGCATCAAAGCCTCCAGCTCCTCTTTTGTCTGGGGAATTTCCCAGCCTTTTTCCTGGAATACATCCATATTATAATACATAACCATACCCTCAAAAGAGGTTGGCAGAGAGTATAACACATCATTGTAAAGACAGCTGTTATAAGCCCAGTCATAGAACATATCCTTCCAACCGTACTTCTCAGAATATTCCCCTAAATCCAGAACACGCTCTGCTTTTGCAAACTCCGCCACATCTGTAGGGCCGTCCAAATCCAGAATATCAGGTCCGCCGCCTCCGGCCACCTCTACCTGAAGGCTTTGCCTGTCATTATACATTTTAATTTCAATATCCACATCCGGGAAAGCCTCCTGAAGAGGGCCGTCAATATATTTTTCCCGGACAGCCACCTGGCTCTCATCCGCCAGATAACAGGAAATCACTAATTTTTCTTTTTCTCCGCTGTTGCTATCCTCTGCTTCCGACTGATTTTGAGAATCACTGCCGGATGAACCTCCTCCACTGCAGGCTGCCATCTGGC
Source organism: uncultured Blautia sp. (assembly GCA_902476765.1). Classification (GTDB taxonomy): domain Bacteria; phylum Bacillota; class Clostridia; order Lachnospirales; family Lachnospiraceae; genus Blautia. Next base: position 10,700 of record CABSEJ010000041.1, on the reverse strand, counting down.
AAGCCATAGCTCCTGCTAAACATAATGCAAAGATTTTCTTAAATTTCATACCTTTCCTCCTTAAACTTTCTTGCTCCTTATATTTCTTTTTTACCTTTCCTGATGTTCCAATCTATCCACTTCTTCTCTGTTTGGAATTGAACTCTGAGCCCCCTTTCTTGTCACTGCTATGGAAGAAGCTATATTTGCAAACCGGATTGCCTCCTCAATGGACCGTTTCTCTGCCAGAGCCGTTACAAAAGCCCCGTTAAAGCAATCCCCGGCAGCTGTAGTGTCCACAGCCTGTACTCTTCTGGCAGGAAACAAAGTTTCCTGACTATGGTTTACCAAAAATACCCCTTTATCTCCAAGAGTCACCAACACATTTTTTACTCCTTTTGCCAACAGCATTCTGGCCCCTTTTCGGATATTTTCCTCCGACAACTGCAAGCGTCCGCACAGCTTCATAAGCTCTGTTTCATTGGGCGTAAGATAATCAATCTGCTCCAGTACCTGCTCAGGCAGGGTATCCGGCGCCGGAGCAGGATTTAAAACCGTAATCTTTCCCAACTCCTTGGCCCTCTGTATACTGTAGAAAACTGCATCCCGGGGTATCTCCATCTGAACCATAACATATGCTGCGTCCTGGAAATATCGGTCGTTTTCTTTCAGATATTTTATATCACAAGCCTGGTTTGCTCCCGCCACCACCACAATACTGTTATCTCCCTGCTCATTCACATAGATGACGGCAGTCCCCGTAGGCTGTTGGGAATTCTGACGTATAGCGGCTGTATCCACTTGATTCTCCCTGAGATTTTGAAGCTGTACACAGCCAAAGGTATCCTGTCCCACACAGCCCAGCATACGGACATTGCCGCCCATTTTACCTACTGCACAGGCCTGGTTGGCCCCTTTGCCTCCCGGTACATAAGAAAGCTTCCTGCCTAAAACGGTCTCGCCGGAATCCGGTAATTGCTTCATTTCAATGACCATATCCATATTGAGACTTCCTACAACTAAAATCCCGCCTCCTGTCTTCATTTTTATGCCCTCCTTGTTGATAACTAAGAAAACGCTTTCTTAAATCTTTTTCTTATGCATGTATTTTACCCCCCCCCTTAATTTGTCAACAATTAAATGTTATTTTGTTAAACAAAAACATTTTATAAAATATTTTATTGTATATATTGCACAATTTAAAAGTTTTTCAAGAATATTGACAAATAGCCAAATATAGTAAATAATAACTTATAACCTGTCACATAAAGAGAGGAATTGCTTATGACAATTAAAGAAATCGCCAATCTGGCCGGCGTGTCTATTTCCACGGTATCCAAGATTGTGAATAACAAAGCAGACAATATCAATATAGAAACCCGAAACCGGGTTCTGAAAATCGTAAAAGAATATAACTATACGCCTTATGGAGCTGCAAAAAGTATTTCCAATGCAAAAACTTTTATCATCGGCGTTTTGCTGAAGCACACTTCCCAGACCAACCTGCTTTTAGATGGCATTATGCAGGCAGCTCAGAGGCACGGTTATAATGTTCTGGTATGCGACAGTATGGACCGGGAAGAAAACGAATTAAAGCATATCACTGCCCTTTGCCGTCATAATGTAGACGGAGTTATCTGGGAGCCTGTTTCTCAAAACAGCCTGCAGCATCAAAAATATTTCCGAGAACAGAATATCGCCCTATCGTTCATCAACACCCCGATCCCCGGAGTTTCCCATTGTCTGGATTTTGGCTTAATGGGCTACCGAGCAGCCCAAAAGCTGCTGGAATACCGTCACACCCGCATTGCCTGTCTCACAAAGCCGGGAAGTTTCCGCTCAGATATGGTTTTTGAGGGCTTTAAAAAATGTCTCTTTGATTATGAAATCCCCTATACAGAAGACATGATGCTGTCTGTGGAGGATGAAAATTATTACACCAGGCTGTCCCTTCAGAGATTTACCGGAATCGTCAGCACCCATTTTGAATCGGCTCTGGCCCTTTATGCCAAGGTGGACAGCTTTCATTACCACATACCCTCGGATTTATCCCTGATAAGCTTACGGGAGGATGCCAGAGAAGCTATCCGCTTTCCCAGGATTTCCTCCATGCGGATTCCTTACCTCCGGTTCGGAGAAAATGTATGCGAAAGTCTCATTGCAGAATGCGAAAAACAGCCGGCTCCGGACTCTGCCTTTCTGAAGCCAGAGGATTTGCTTCTGGACCATGAGGACAGTCTGGACGCCCCTCCTTCTTTCCGTTATAAAAGGATTGTAGCTGTGGGAAGTATCAATACAGATATTACTTTGAATGTAGACGAGCCTCCTCTTCCGGGAAGCACTATCATCACCACCTCATCCTCCACCACCCTGGGCGGAAAGGGGGCTAACCAGGCAGTGGGAGCTGCTAAACTGGGAAGAGAGGTGGCTCTTATCGGAAAAATCGGAAATGACTATGATTCCACGGTTATCTATGACACCCTGAAAAAAGAAAGAGTTCTGACCCACGGACTGCGCCGGGATTCCAGAACTCTTACGGGAAAAGCCTATATACATGTTATGAAGGATGCAGAAAGCAGCATTACCATACTGCCTGGGGCTAACAAGCTTCTGCTGCCTGAAGATATTCTTTCCAGAGAACATCTTTTCGAAGGCAGCGGATACTGCCTGATTTCCACGGAAATCCCTGTGGAAACTGTGGTGCAGGCAGCAAAGACTGCCAAAAAACACGGAGCTAAAACTATTTTAAAGCCAGCAGCCCTCCACCAGCTCCCAGGGCAGCTATTAGAAAACACAGACATCTTTGTCCCCAACAAAAACGAAGCCACAGCCCTCTGTCCGGAGGAAAAAACTCCGGAAGGACAGGCTGCCGCATTCTTTGCCCGGGGCTGTCCGGTTATCATCATTACCCTGGGAAAAAACGGCTGCTACCTGAAAACAGCAGACCAGGAACAATATTTCCCTGCTGCCAGCTTCCCCTCTGTGGATTCTACCGGAGGAGCAGACGCTTTCATCGCAGCCCTGGCCGCTTATCTGACAGAAGGCTACGAACTGGAAAAGGCCATTCGCATTGCAACCTGCGCTGCCGGCTTCTGTGTCTCCAGAGCGGGGGTTCTGCCTGCTCTGGTAGACAGGTCTTCTCTGGAAAACCACATAAAAACCCTGGAGCCAGAGCTTCTATTTCCCAAAGATAAGTAAGTCTTCAGAAACACCAGACGGAAAAAGGGAGCTGTTGCAATAAGTGAAATTTGAGAATATTTCATGCAACAGCCCCCTCACTACAGACAAGCTATAGCTATGCTACAACCTTGCACTTCGCAGGTCAGCTTTCACTGTGAGATGCCAGGTCAACTATCATATCCACACATTTTTCTATGCCAATTACCCCGCTGTCCAGGCACAGGGTATAGTTCTGGGCCTTTCCCCATTCCCGTCCGGTGTAGTGACGGTAATACAGACTTCTCTTTTTATCCATTTCCTCCAAACGCTTCACAGGCTTCTTATCTGTCTCACCATAGAGTCGGACAATCCGCTGGGCTCTTTTTTCCATGGAAGCGTGGATAAACACATGGATACAGTCTTCTCTTTCCTCTAACACATAATCCCCGCACCTTCCCAGAATAACACAGGGTTCTTTGTCGGCCAGCTGGCGAATCAGCTTATATTGGACAGACCAGAGATAATCTGCCATGGACATTCCGTTAGGCCCCATTCCCTGACCCAGAGATAATTCATAGAAAAAGCGGCTGGCCGTGGGAGCGTATTCTCCGGCTTCCCTGATAAACTCCTCGCACATTCCTGTCTTTTTTGCGATTTCCTGGATTAAATCCTTGTCGTAATAAGGAATCCCCAGCTTTTTAGCAGTCTCCTTTGCAATTGTTCTTCCTCCGCTTCCAAATTCACGGCTGATAGTAATAATACGTTTTCCCATAATTCCCTCTCCCTTCTCACCCATCAGTATACAAAAAACGCTTAGTTTCTTATACACTGATGGGATAAAATTTGTTTACAAAGCACTGACATGCTGGCAGGTTCATTTCCAATGCTCTATAAGGCTTATGATTTCCTCTTCATAATCCCCCGTTATATCCTCATGACGGCCTACGGTCCTGACATTGGTTTCTGCACCCCACTGCTGGTCATGAAACTCCCACACATGGTATATAACGCCTCTGTATTCAAAATCAATGCTGCCGCAGTCATCCTCCTGGGTATAGGTGTAGGGGAAATTTTTCTCTTTTAGCTTTTTCTGCAATTTTTCCAGTCTCATATGTATTCTCCTGTTCTTTTTCTATATTTTTATTATACCCAACAACAGGCTGGGAATCAATGGTCCTCCATCCATCTGCCGCATTTATTCCCCGTGATTCCGTGTGGTTATCGGACTTTGACTTGTCTTGCAGTCTCACCTTGCACCCATAAGAAACGTGCGTCGCCTGGCGCACAAGAAAAAGCAAAACGGCATAGCCTTTTGACTATGCCGCCCTGCGGTAATACAATTACTTCTTTATTGGTGTGTGCCGTTTCCGGCAAACCCCTTTAGTGGTATCTTTATTTTTGAATTTTTAATGGCATTTGCTCCATCCGCAGCTTTTGCAGATATTGCAGCCTTCCTCAAACACCAATGGCTCCCCGCACTCCGGGCAGTACATTTTGTCTGTTTCCTCTGTAGCAGTCACTGCCTTTGGTTTGGGTACCTTTTTTGTCTTTGCAGAATCTTCATACTGTCTTCTCTGATTCAGCTCTGCCTGCATTTCCCGATACATATCCATAAGAGCATTTCCAACAGCCATAGGGCAGCAGGCCCCTTTGCTGGTGTCCTTTCTTGTAACCCTTCTGGCTGTGTAGGAAGGACAGGAACCGCTGGAATTTAACTGGTCCACAATGGTTTCTATATCAATTCCGCCTCTGGCACTGATAGAAATCATTCTGGAAAGTCCCACCATGAAGTTGTTGCAGCCTCCTGTAGAACCCTTGCTTAAATAGGTTTCCAGAAGAGCCCCTGTGTGAGGGTCAAACAATGCTACGCAGTGAAGGCTTCCGCAGCCGGTAATCAACTTTCTCTTTTTGCCGATTACATCATCGGTTACCAGCAGAATCTCGCCTCTCTTCAGACCTTCTCCCGCCGTAACTTTCTTCTCTTCCTTCTTTGTCTCTACATTCAGAATTCCCACTCTCTTGCATCCGTCACGGAAAATAGTAATTCCCTTCAGGCCCTGCTCATAGGCATAAAGATAAAGGTTCTCTGTTTCCTCCACGGTAAAGCTGTTTGGCACGTTTACTGTAGAGCTGATAGAAGCATCTATATGCTTCTGCCAGGTTCCCTGCATATCAATTCTCTGGCGGTAATCCAAGGTCATGGCTGTCACGAAATACTCCGGTAAGTCCTTGTCCTCTTTGATTCCGTGCTGCTTCATATAGTCTTCCACAATCTTAGTGTAAACTTTATAATACACATCCGAACCATGAAGAGATTCTGTCTTGCGTACATAATAATTAGCATACACAGGCTCAATACCTCCGGAAATTCCCAGCATAGTGGACAGTGTGCCTGTAGGGGCAATGGTAAGAAGCTGTGAATTTCTCAAACCATATTTCTGCACCAAATCTCTGGTCTTTTCTGTAGTGTTTGCCTGGAAATAAGGGGTGGACATAATGTTCTCCACCTGGCACATCGGATAGGCACCCTGCTCCTTAGCCAGCTTTGCGGAAGCCGCAATAGCTGTGTCCGCCATGGCGAAACCGATTTTATCACACATAGCCACAGCGTCCTCTTCCCCATAGGTCAGCCCCAGCTTAATCAGGGCGTCCGCCAGTCCCATGATTCCCAGTCCAATCTGTCTCCACTGAGCTACGCTCTCTCTCTGCTCTGCCAGTGGGTGAAGAGGAAGTCCCTCCTCTAAAACCTCATTTAAAGCTTTTACAGAGGCCTGTACACATTTTTTCAATCCTTCAAAATCAAAGGTAGCTTCCTCTGTGAAAGGATTTATAACAAACTCTGACAGGTTAATGCTTCCTAAAAGGCAGCTTCCTCCTGCCGGAAGAGGCTCTTCCGCACAAGGATTTACTCCCGCATAAGTAAACTCCGGCGTATTGCTCAGAAGGCTCCAGCCGGTGATTCTGTCCCAGAACAGGGCTCCCGGCTCCGCATAATCCCAGTTTGTCTCTGTAATCCTGCGGAACAGCTCTCTGGCATTTATAGTCTTTTCAATGACTTCTCCTGTAGTTTCTCTTGTATAGTGAAGGGTATAAGGCTGGTTATTCTTCACTGCTTCCATAAAATCCTCATGGATACGGATGGAAATATTGGCCTTTGTCACCTTCTCCAAATCTGTTTTCAGTTCAATGAACTCCGGTACATCCGGATGGGAGCTGTCAATGGAAATCATCAGGGCTCCTCTTCTTCCGTTCTGTCCGATAAGTCCGGTCACCATGGAATACAGGTCCATAAAGGACACGGCTCCGCTGGTTTCCTTGGCCGCATTGTTAATTTTGGCTCCCCTTGGGCTCAGCTTTGAAATATCAATGCCGCAGCCTCCGCCATAGCTGTATGTGCGGGCAAGCTTTTTCGCACAGTCAAAAATGCTTTCAATATTGTCCTCCGGAGGAGCAATCACATAGCAATTGGAATAGGTGACCTTTCTTCCCTGCTTGTTCAGTCCTCTGTTAGATAAAATTCTTCCCCCGAATAAAAACTTTTTTTCCTTAATATACTTCCCGATTTCTTGGTTACCGCCGCTGATTCTCTGAACCCATGCCTCGAAGTCCTCCCCTTCGCAACGGTACTTTTTGGTCCAGATGTCTGTGCCCAGCTGGTTCTCTTTTCCCAGCCATTCTTCTACTGTCATTCCTTAAACCTCCACAATATTTTGTCGACAGCGATAATGTTACCACAATATATAGAGAAGTTCAATCCCCTTCTACAGATTCGTCACTTTTCACAAAAATTCTTCTCTTGGCTACCCCGAAGCCGACAAAGCGTGATTCTCCTAACTTTCACAACAAAACTCCCGGCAGAAAAGGCCTTTTTTCGCCTTTTCCCTCCGGGAATTTAAATATGCAGGAATATGTTATTCTGGTATTTTTTTAATAGTTTAATCCAAAATTCAATTCGTAATAATTGCCGGCTTTATCCCTGTAAGCATAAGCCTTTCCATTTTCATCCTTCATGCTGTCCGGCATATATTTATCTTTATCATAGCCAGGCACATCATTGGGAGAAATGCACACGCCATTTTCGTCTACCGCCAGAACGCTGTCGTTTCTGGGAAGGGTAATTGGCATTTTACCAACCGGTGAGAATTTTCCTAAAATCACTTCTAAAGTCGCCCAGGGATAAGTATCAAATCCGGCTAACAGAGCGTCTGTATAAGGCTCTACGCCTCCCACTTCCCAAGCCAGGGTAAAGTTAATATTGGCAATGACTTTTCCTCCGTTTTTGTGTACTGCTTCCGCAATAGCCGGAATTTCCAAAGCTCCGGCCAGGGTTGTTTCCTCGTGGGTTTCTTTGGACGGTCTTCCTTCTTCATCCACATTGCACACTTCTTTTCCCTGACAGATTTCCAGTTCCAGATAACCTGCAGTGGCATTAAAATACTCCCCTGAACTGGGGGTTACAAACAGCAGAGCATAATCTGCCTCTTCTGGCCTTTCCGTAAGAGAAATGTTCTCTTTCTCCAGCATAGCCTTCAGCTCACGGGTGGCTTCTTCTCCCCTGTCCTCTGTCTTATGGAAGCACCGGGCATAAACCTTTTTCCCTTTTACTTTTTCCTCCGTCAGAGGCAGGGTATCCTGGTTTTTCAGCAGTACCACAGATTTTCTGTGTACATCCGCCGCATTTTCCCAGTCCTTTTTATTTCCCACAATCTCCACAGCCTTCTCGGGATTTCTGTAAGGATTTTCAAAAAGTCCCAGCTCAAATCTCTCCCTCAAGGTCCGGGCTGCTGCTCTGGTAAGCGCCTCGTCGTCAAGAATAATATCCTCCAGTTTATAGCCTTCCGGCACCTTATGTCCCTGGGTAGTATAGTATCCTTCTTTTCCTCTTTTATAAGCCTCTTTGGCCGCCTCTAAATCATAGGAACCACTGATAATATCCACACCTGTATTCACAGCCAAAGCTACTCTCTCACAAACCTCCAGTTCTTCCACGCCCCAGGCCATATTCTGTACAATACCGGAATCGCTATTGATGTAGCCCTGGAATCCCATCTGCTCTCTCAGCATGGTACCGATGAAAAATTTATTAAAAGCAAAGCCTACGGGAATCCACTGAATAGGCTCACCCTTTAAATCATACTGGCTGCCGCTCTTTTCCCTGGAGGGTTTTGCATAATAAGGCATAATGGAAGAAGCATTTTTCTCTATAGCTGCTTTAAAAGGCGGAATATGGTAAGTCTCCAAACTGTTCTCTGTCTGGTATACATTCCACTGTCCCTGACGGTAATGAGGGTCAAAGCCATTCTCTCTGGCGCTTCCTCCCGGAAAATGTTTCACGGTCACAGCCACGCCCTCCGGGGTAAGTCCCTGCTGGCTTCCCTGGATGCCTGGAATCAGCCGGCGGAAAATCTCAGTAATCAGCTGGCCGTCTTCTCCAAAAGTTCCGTAGGTTCTCTGCCAGCGGGGGTCTGTGGCACAGTCTGCCATATACATGTAGCCTTTTTTCATACCCACTGCGTCCCATTCTCTGCGGATACAGTCTGCAAAGTCATCTATCAAATGAAGGCCGTCTCCCTTAACTGCCGCTGCAATTCCCATGGTTCCGGGCCAGGAAGCAAATACGCCGGAAGCATCGTTCATACCAAATACAACTTCTCCGTTCTCATTTCTGGAATTGGAGACCACCATAACCGGAATGAAATGCTCCCCCTCTTCTGCCAGGCTGTTCATCTGGTTTATCCAGTCTGCCAGCTCATCTGGTTTGGGATTGCTGCGGAGAATGAAATTCCGCACCTTCCAGTCCCGGATAGTTTCTGTAGTTCCTACGGTAGATACCGGAGCAAAGATAGAAGAACCTTTCTCCACTGGCTTTTCATCTAAAAGCCCTGTAGGGTCCACAAACTCTTTATCCTCCTGCTCCATTCCTGTTTTCCAGGAGCTCAAAAACAGAAGACCGATTTTCTCCTGAGGGCTTAGCTCCCGTGCCAGAGCCTTGGCTCTTTCCTGGGCCGGCTTTCTCCAGTCCTTATAATCAGCCATCTTTCCGTCTCCGTTTATATCCCGGAAATACAGTCCGTCCTGTTCCAATACCTTGCCGCCGCATACTCCGATAACCGGACCCTGCGGGTTCTCATAGTACCGGATTCGCTGGCTGGCTTTCTCTATTTTTTTATCCATACAATAACCTCCTGTAAGTTAATTTCATAAGAATTCAGCCACATGGCCTCTCTTATTGTATCGGATTTCCAGGGAAAACCGCAAGGATAATCTTTTCCTCTTTTCGTACTTTTTTGCCTGCTCCGGTATTTTATAAAGCTGTATACCTTTCAAATTTCCGCTCTATTCTTTCACCAAATCCAGGATTCCCCAGATGTCCTTTACTACATAATCAGCTCCCGCTTCAAAATATATCTGTCTCGCCTTCTCATTTGCAGCTTCTTTTTCTTTAGAATCCAGAGCCTCATATTCCTCCTGGGTCAGGCCCATGACAGAGCTTCCCTCCAGGATTCCCACACTAAACATTCCCCCGTTTTTTCCTTCCCGAATGTCTGCCACTGTGTCTCCTACTTTCAATACCCTGGACACATCTGCCAGTCCCAGTTTTTCCATGTTTCTGAAAATCATATAGGGATAAGGTCTGCCTTTTTGTCCCGTAGAATCCGGGCTGAACCAGCAGTCCGGAGCATATCCAAGCTCTGCTGCTTTAGGCGCTACCAGGTGCATCATCTCATCGGTGTAGCCGGTAGTGGAACCGATTTTCAGTCCTAAATTACGAAGCTGCTTGACAGTCTCCACCACATAAGGCTTTGGCTGGGCATAGTCTTTTACAATCTCTAAGATACGGCTTTCACTAAGCTGATACACTGCTTTTACGTCTTCTTCCGTCCACTTTCTTCCCTGCTTTTCCTCCCAGGCTTTGGAAATCCTCTCCATGGAAAGCATGGTCCTTACATGGTCAATTTTCAACATTCCCATAGGTTTTCTCACCTCTTCCAAAGTAGGAGTAACCCCATAATGCTCAAAGGCTTCTATAAAGGCCTTTACCGGTGCAAAGCATCCATAATCCACCGTAGTTCCGGCCCAGTCAAAAATAATTCCGTCATATTTCATTCCTTAATTCTCCTCCAAAAATTCTTTCATGATTTGACAAAGCTTCTCTATATCTTCCCGGTAAATCTCTCCGATATTTCCGATACGGAAGGTATCTGCATCTGTCACCTTACCCGGATAAATGGCATATCCACGGTCCTTAATGTACTGATACATGTTCTGGAAAGAAAACTGGTGATGCTCTGGATAGAAAAAGGTAGTAATAATAGGTCCCTGATATTCTTCTCCAATATAAGGGCGGATTCCCATTGCCTCCATTTTTTCAATGAGCAGCCTATTATTTTCCCTGTATCGTTTTGCTCTGGCTGGAATTCCTCCCTCTTCTTCCATCTCCTTTAGGGCCTGGGCAAAAGCCAAAACCACATGGGTGGGAGAAGTAAATCTCCATTTTCCATCCTTGTTCATGGTCTCCCACTGGTCATATAAATCCAGGGACAGGCTTCTTGCTTTTCCTT
>CABSEJ010000040.1 GCA_902476765.1 uncultured Blautia sp. | reverse complement strand
ATTGACGATAACGCAGCAGATAGAAATTCAGGTAAGTCATTTGTTGAAATGTGAACGTGTCAGTACACTAGACTTATCGAAGAATATAAAGGAGAAAAAATCATGAGTAAAAAACCAACCGTATTGATGATTCTGGATGGATATGGGCTGAACGATAAATGTGAGGCCAACGCTGTATGTGAAGGCAAGACTCCTATTATGGACCAGTTAATGTCTCAGTGCCCCTTTGTAAAGGGAAATGCCAGCGGAATGGCTGTAGGTCTTCCTGAGGGACAGATGGGAAACTCTGAGGTAGGACATCTGAACATGGGCGCAGGCCGTATTGTATATCAGGAGCTTACCAGAATTACCAAAGAGATTCAGGATGGAGATTTCTTTAAGAATGAGGCTCTTTTAAAAGCCGTTCGCAATGCCAAGGAGAATAATTCTGCTCTCCACCTTTTCGGACTGCTTTCTGACGGCGGCGTTCACAGCCATAACACTCATGTGTACGGACTTCTGGAGCTGGCAAAGAGAGAGGGACTGGAGAAAGTTTTTGTTCACTGCTTCCTTGACGGAAGAGATACTCCTACTACCGGCGGTAAGGGATATATCCAGGAGTTAAACGATAAGATGAAAGAAATCGGTGTAGGCCAGGTGGCATCTGTAATGGGACGTTACTATGCCATGGACAGAGATAACCGCTGGGACCGTGTGGAGCTGGCTTACAAAGCTCTGACCAAAGGCGAAGGCATTCAGGCCCAGTGCCCGGTATGCGCTGTAAAAGAATCCTATGAGCAGGGTAAGACAGACGAGTTCGTTATGCCTACAGTTGTAGTAAAAGACGGACAGCCGGTGGGAATCATTCAGGATAAGGACTCTGTTATTTTCTTTAACTTCCGCCCTGACCGTGCAAGAGAGATTACCAGAGCTTTCTGTGATGATGAATTTACAGGATTTGCCAGAGAGAAGAGACTGGATTTAACCTATGTATGCTTTACAGAATATGACCCGACTATCCCAAATAAGGATGTAGCTTTCCACAAGGTATCTATCGATAATACCTTCGGAGAATTTCTGGCAGCCAACGGTCTGAAGCAGGCACGTATTGCTGAGACCGAGAAATATGCACATGTCACCTTCTTCTTTAACGGCGGTGTTGAAGAGCCAAATCCGGGAGAGGACCGTATTCTGGTAAAATCTCCTAAGGTGGCAACCTATGACCTGAAGCCGGAGATGAGCGCATATGAGGTTTGCGATAAGCTGGTAGAAGCCATTAAATCTGACAAATATGACGTGATTATCATTAACTTTGCTAATCCGGATATGGTAGGACATACCGGTGTGGAGGCAGCGGCTATCAAAGCTATTGAAGCTGTAGATGAATGTGTGGGAAGAGCTGTGGAAGCTGTGAAGGAAGTAAACGGCCAGATGTTTATCTGTGCAGACCACGGAAATGCAGAGCAGCTTGTAGATTATGAAACAGGCGCACCATTTACCGCTCATACAACTAATCCGGTACCCTTCATTCTTGTAAACGCTGACCCATCCTACGGACTGAGAGAAGGAGGCTGCCTGGCAGATATTGCACCTACTCTTATTGAACTGATGGGTATGGAGCAGCCTGCTGAGATGACAGGAAAATCTCTGTTGATTAAGAAATAAATGACTTTACCTTTTAAATAAGAGTAAAACAATTATCTTTAAAAAGACAAAATAGAATATCCAAAAGAAGAACCTTGAACAGGAGCTATCCTGCTTCAAGGTTCTTTTCGTCATGCCCGTCCTATGTCTGTGTGACTGTGCAAGCAAGCTTGCCATTCACCCATCCTCAGTCCGGGGCTTTCAAAATAAAAAAGTAACTAAAAAGGGGTGGTTTTTTTCTGGGCGTTTTTGGATAGTATTCCGGTATTGTTTTCTCCAAAAGGCAATGCTATGATGTATTCACATTTCAATTATATTTTCTAAAGGAAGATATCTAGGATTTTGGATGTTTTCCATCATGAAAAACGGCCATTTCGGCCAAAAATTCCAAACAATAAAAACAGAACAGGGAAATAAAGAAGCTGAATTTCTGTTTTCAGGACTTTACGGTGGACAGGATTTCCCTGGGAAAGGGGAAAAGTATGAGAAAAAAGCAACTGAGAAAATGGAGATTTACAGCTCTGGTCCTTTTGCTGCTGGTATGTATCAGCGGCAGATGGGTTCAGGCAGCAGGAGGAAACCAGGTAACGGTGAACAATGAAAGAGGGGTGAAATATCCTTCGGCCTGGGGAAAACATGCAACTCATTATTATACTGTGACAACAGACAGCGGAGAGTATGTGGCTTATTGTCTGGAGCCGTCCAGAGGACAGATCCCTTCGGGAGAGTATGCCCAGGAGGAGCTGGTAGGAAATGATAACCTGGGAGCTGCACTTTATTATGGATACGGAGGTCCGGGACAGGGGGAATACCTGGATCAGGTGCAGTTTTCTGATTTGGGAAATACTTCTGTGGAGGATGCCAAATATATTCTCAGTCATTTGGCCGTATCTTATTTTTATGATTCAGCAGATGCATTTTACGGGATGAGCCAGGAACAGATAGAAAATACAGGAGTTATGGATTTTATTTATTGGCTGGAGGGAAAAACACCGCCTGCTATCCAATCCTGGTTTTCCAGAGAGGAACTGCAGGCCTGCTTTGACAGAGAACAGGGAATACAGTGTACAGAAACCATGGAATATCTATCCGACAAGAGTGATAACCAGCTTGTGATTTCCTGTCCGGAAGGAGTTACCCTGCACAATCAGACCAGCGGGCAGGAGGGAACAGGGGAGGTGACGGTGAAAGCAGGAGACAGCTTTTATTTTTCCGCTTCCCTGAATATTGGAGAAACTTTGGGAGAGATTTGGAGAGCAGAGAATCTGAAGGGAAGCCAGGATGGAAGCTGGCAGGTTATGAAGATTCCGTCTTCGGGAGAACATCAGGATTCAGGGTATGGATTTTACAGCAGAGATAAGGCAGGAACCATAGGATTTCAGGTGCGGTGGATTTCTCCTGTAACTCTGGAGCTTCAGAAAGTGGATGGGGAAACCGGACAGTCTGCTCCACAGGGAAAAGGCAGTTTAGAAGGGGCAGAATATACAGTGTATGCGGCAGAGGATATGGGAGAGCTGAAAAAAGATTCCCCGGCAGGAACTATTGTTACCAACGCAGAAGGATGGGGGAGCATTTCCGGCCTGCTTCCCGGGAAATATTATGTGAAGGAAACAAAGGTTCCGGCAGGATATTTTTTAGATGAGACCATTTATGAAGTGGATTTTTCGCAGAATCCGGAACAGAAAACACTTTCGGTTGTCAGTAAGGAGAAACCGGTGAGAGGCCGAATAGAATTGTATAAAACAGACAAAGAAACCGGAGGCAGCAGTTCTCAGGTACAGGGAACCAGTTTTGCAGGAGCAATATATGAAATTCTGGCGGAAGAGAATATAGGAGCCTTGAAAAAAGGAGAGAAAGCAGGAGAAATTGTCATCAACGAAGAAGGCTATGGAAAACTTGAAAATCTTCTCATGGGAAGTTATCGGGTAAAAGAAATAAAGGCACCTGAGGGGTATCTGCCGGACCAGGAGGAATATGTGGTGGAAATTCCCCAGGACAAAGAAGGCGGGGCGGGACTTTCGGTCAAGGTAAACAGCAAAGAACAGCCTATCCGGGGAGACTTGTCCATTACCAAGCTGCTTCAGGAGGAAGAGAAGGAAAACGGCATAAAGAAGCCGGGAGAAGGAATCGAATTTACCATTACAGAAGTGGGAAATACGCATAATTCCCTGACAATCACAACAGACGAAAACGGCTTTGCTACCACCCAGAACAAGAGGTACCCTCAGGGAAGGCTGCTTTACGGTACTTATCAGGTTTCAGAATCCAAAACACCTCAGGGTTACACGCCCATTCAGCCTTTTACGGTCACTATTTCCCAGCATCAGCAGAGCCTATACTATATCGTAGAAAACCAGGAAGTGCTTTGCCCTTTGACCGTGGTGAAAATAGCAGAGGATACGGGAAAGGTTATAGCAAAAGCAGGAACCAGTTTTAAAATACAGAAAAAAAACGGAGATAAGTGGGAGGACCAGGAATTTTTGGTTAGTCTGTATCCCCAGGAGCTGAGGCAGACGGTCTTTGAAACGGATGATACAGGAAGTTTCCATCTTCCCCAGAAGCTGAAGGCTGGACAGTACCGTCTGGTAGAAATCAGACCTCCCGCCGGTTACGGCTTAAATACGGAGCCTTTGGAATTTACCGTAGAAAACGGTATGAAAGACGCTCATGGATTAGAGCTGCGTTTTTCCGATAAGCCTCAGACCGGGCGCCTGAGAATCAGAAAATTGGATAAAGACACCAAAGAAGGGGCTGGGGAAGGCTTTGTGTTTTCTATAAAAGCAGCGGAAGATATTATTACACCTGACGGAACCATCCGGCTGAAAAAAGGGGAAGAGGCAGATGAAATCTCCACAGATAAAGAAGGACAGGCTGTAAGCCGGGAGCTTTATCCAGGAAACTATGTGGTAGTGGAGATACAATCCGGAGAATACTACGGGGTGGAAAAAGAAGGCTGGCAGGTAAGGCTGGAGGCAGACAGTACGGAGGAAAGTTTCGTATTGGATATGGAGCTGGAAAACGAGAAAACCCGGGTGGAAATTATAAAAAAAGAGGAAGGGAAGGATGACGTTTTTCTGGAAGGCGCTTTGTTCCGGCTGTATCAGGAAAATGAGCTGGAGGCAGAAGAACTGGAAAAATTAGGAGAAAGCCTGCCAGAGAAAGGACAGCAGGTAAAGACAGGCCAAAATGGGAAGGCAGTCCTGGAAGATTTAAAGCATAATACAACGTATTATCTTGTAGAAGAACAAGCTCCGGCCGGTTATGTCCGCTGCACTCAGGTTTTTGATTTTCATGTGGATGAACAGGGATTGATTGACGGTGAACTGAAAAAATCCATAGAAATTTTTAATGCACTTAAGCCAAAAGGATATATTTCTGTAGTGAAAAAGGACGGAACCAGCAAGGAAAGCTTGGGTGAAGGATTTTCCTTTGAAATACATGCTGCTGAGGATATTCTTTCTTATACAGGAGAAATTATACATAAAGAAGGAGAATTAGTGGAAGTAATCTCCACAGACAAAAAGGGAAAGGCTACGAGCATGGAACTATTTCCAGGAAAATACCTGGTTGGAGAGACAAAATCCGGGGAATATTATGCACTGGACCAGAAAAAATATGAGACTGAAGTACAAGTGACAGAGGACAATCAGGTATACAATGGAGAAATCCAAATAGAGAATGAGAAGACGGCTTTTGTCATCGAAAAAAACGAAAAAGAGCAGGGACAGCCTATGGAAGGTATTGTTTTTGCTATAGGTACTCAGGAAGATTGGGAGAAGGAAGCCGGAAAAAAGGCGGAGGTAACCCGGGAATTACTGGAAAAATACGGAAAGAAACTGACAACAGACCGGGACGGAAAAGCAGAATTTCAAAATCTCAAGAAAGACAGTACCCACTATGTGACAGAGCTTCAAACCAGGGAAGGGTACCGGCTGGATGAAACCATTTATTCTTTTCAGGTGGATGAAAACGGATGGATACAGGGAAAAAGTGTATATACGCTAAAGCTGGTAAATGAAAAGAAGACAGAGACTTATAAACCGGAAAGCCCACGGGAAGAAAAGCCCGCTCCGGAGAAAAAGGAGGAGGTAAAGACTGGGGACGAAAGTTCTCTGGTCATTTGGGGGATTACGGCTGGCTTCAGTATAGCTG
This sequence comes from uncultured Blautia sp., assembly GCA_902476765.1. Taxonomy (GTDB): domain Bacteria; phylum Bacillota; class Clostridia; order Lachnospirales; family Lachnospiraceae; genus Blautia. Next base: position 15,137 of record CABSEJ010000040.1, on the reverse strand, counting down.
CCCTGGTTCTTTTAGCAGGAAAACAGAGGAAAAAAAGAAAATAGAAAAGCATGGCCTTATTGGTCTGCCGGCAGCCATGGTCCTCTGCTTTGAGACTTGACTGATATAGCAGGAGGTATGATTATGTATCGTTATATGCCCATTAGGAAAATTTACGCCAGAGAAGTGCTGGATTCCAGAGGAAATCCTACAATAGAGACAGAGGTTACGGTAGGAGAAGGAGTGGTGGGAAGAGACGGCTATACCGGAAGAGCTATTGTGCCGTCCGGAGCTTCCACCGGAAAATTTGAAGCCCTGGAGCTGAGAGACAGGGAAAAGCGCTACAACGGACAGGGAGTACAGAAGGCTGTAAATAATATAAACACCAAGCTGGCCGATGCGGTGCTGGGAGAGAATGTTCTGGATATGCCTCACATTGACCATCTGCTGCTGGAAGCAGACGGTACGGAAAATAAGGAGCATATCGGTGCCAATGCTATGCTGGGGGTATCTCTGGCTGCGGCGGATGCGGCGGCCAAAGCTCTGAGAATTCCTCTGTATCAGTATTTAGGAGGTTGTCAGGCTGTCAGGCTGCCGGTTCCTATGATGAATATTTTAAACGGAGGAAGACATGCGGATAATACGGTGGACTTCCAGGAATTTATGATAATGCCTACAGGAGCCTGCTGCTTCAGGGAAGGGCTGCGGATGTGTGCAGAAATTTATCATCAGTTAAAGCAGCTTTTAAAAGACAGGAATCTTTCTACTGCAGTAGGGGATGAGGGCGGCTTTGCTCCGGATGTTAAGGATGCCTGGGAGGTATTGGAGCTTATGGCTCAGGCCTGTGAGAAAGCCGGATACCAGCCGGGAAAAGATGTATGTTTTGCCATGGACGCAGCAGCCAGCGAATTGTATATGGAGGAAGAAAAGGCTTATTATTTTCCCGGAGAATCCTCCATGGCAGGAGAAAAGATAATCCGCACTGCAGAGGAGTTGACCGGATATTACCGGCAGCTGCAGGAAAAATATCCCATTGTCTCCATAGAGGACGGCCTTTGCGAGGAGGATTGGGAAGGCTGGCAGACCATGAGCAAAAGCCTGGGTGATAGGCTGCAGCTTGTGGGAGATGATTTGTTTGTTACCAATGTTAAGCGGATTCAGAAGGGCATAGATATGGGAGCCGGAAATGCGGTACTGATAAAAGTAAATCAGATTGGTACCCTTACAGAGGCTATGGCTGCAGTATCCATGACACAAAGAGCAGGATGGAACGCTGTTGTGTCTCACCGCTCCGGAGAGAGTGAGGATACCTTTATTGCAGATTTGGCGGTTGCTATGGGAGCAGGGCAAATTAAGACAGGAGCTCCCTGCAGAGGGGAGCGGACGGCTAAGTACAACCGTCTTTTAGCTATTGAGGACAGACTGGGAAAACATGCCATATATGAAAGCCCCTGGAAAAAACATTAAGAAAAACGGTTGAAATCCTTCTTACACTGTGTTAAACTTACTGTGTTTAGCAGGTAGGAGGTGTAACTGTGGAAGTATTGAGAATTGTTTTAACGGTTTTATTCGTTATTGATTGTATAGGGCTTACTGTGATTATTCTGATGCAGGAAGGAAAATCCCAGGGACTGGGAAGCATTGCCGGTATGGCTGAGACCTATTGGGGCAAGAATAAAGGGCGTTCCATGGAGGGAAATCTGGTGAAGGCCACAAGAATTATGGCAGTTCTTTTCTTTATATTAGCCCTGGTATTGAATCTGAATTTCTAAGGTATGGCACTCTTGCATGGCAAGGGTGTCATATTTTTGTATTTGGTTTTGAACTGCTGCAAGCCCGGGCAGGCAGAGAAAGGGAGAATAAAATAAATTGAAGAAAAATCAACAAATAAAGAAACGGAAAAAAATGCTTTATGACGTGATGTGCTGCAAGGAATACCAGCCTATGCGGGCCAGAGACCTGGCAGTGCTGCTTCAGGTTCCTTCCGGAAAAAGGGAGGAGCTGCACCGGATTCTGGATATGCTTCTGGAGGAAGGAAAGATTACCATTGATAAAAGAGGTAAGTACGAAGCAGTCAGAGAGAAAAATACAGAGGACAAAAAAAATAAAGACAGAAGGAAACAAAACAGCCAGGAAAAAGATAAATCCGAAGAAGAGAGTAAGGAAAAAAAGGGAAAAAAAGAAAAAAAAGCTCCAGAGAAAGGGATAAAAGATAAACGGAAGAAGGGAGCCTGTCTGACAGGAACCTTTATCAGCCATGCCAGGGGTTTTGGGTTTGTGGAGCTTCCCCAGGAAGAGCTGGAGGATATTTATATTCCCCAGGAGGATGTGGGTACAGCACTCCATGGAGACCTGGTAGAGATAGTGCTGAAAAAAAGAGAAAAAGAAGGAAAACGATGGGAAGGCCGTGTGGTGCGGATTGTGGAGAGAGGAGCCCGGGAACTGGTAGGAACCTACGAGCAATCCCCAGGCTTTGGTTTTGTAGTGCCGGATAACCAGAGATTTCTCCGGGATATTTTTATCCAGAAGGGAAATGAAATGGGGGCCGCAGACAAAGATAAGGTATTGGTGAAGATCCAGGATTATGGCAGAGGAAACAAATCCCCGGAGGGAAAAGTTATCCAGATACTGGGGAAACCGGGAGACAGGGGACTGGACGTGCTTTGCGTGGCGAAAAGCTATAATCTGCCTATGGAATTTCCGGAAAAAGTAATGAATCAGGCAGAGCGGATTAAGGAAAACTTAAATGAGGGAGATTTTTACGGCAGACTGGATTTGCGGGATGTAACTATGGTGACTATTGACGGAGAGGATGCTAAGGATTTGGATGATGCGGTTTCCCTGAGCAAGGAAGGAAATCTCTATCATCTGGGAGTGCATATTGCGGATGTAAGTAATTATGTCCAGTATAAAAGCGCTCTTGACAGAGAGGCCTTAAAGCGTGGTACCAGCGTTTATCTGGCAGACCGGGTGATTCCTATGCTGCCTAAAAAGCTGTCCAACGGTATTTGTTCTCTGAATGCAGGTGAGGACAGGCTGGCTCTAAGCTGTCTTATGGATATTGATGAAAAAGGGAAAGTGGTATCTCACGGTATTGCAGAAACCGTTATCCGGGTTAATGAACGTATGAGTTATACTGAGGTGAAAAAGCTTCTTCTTAAGGAGGACCAAGAGCTGGCCCAGAGATACCGGGAGCTGATTCCTATGTTTTTCCAGATGGAGGAATTGTCCAATCTCCTCAGAAAACGAAGAAAAAAGAGGGGGGCCATTGATTTTGACTTTCCGGAAAGCAAGCTGATATTGGATGAAGAGGGAAAAGTGACAGATATCTACCCTTATGAGCATAATGTAGCTACGGATATAATCGAGGATTTTATGCTGGCAGCTAATGAAACTGTGGCCCAGGAATATGCCCTTGCAGGAATTCCCTTTGTATACCGTACTCATGATACGCCGGATATGGAGAAAATAGAGCCTCTTCTTGCTATGGTACACAGAGAAGGGGTAAAAGTAAAGAAAAATCAGGAAGAAATCCGCCCAAAGGATATACAGAAAATCCTCAAAGAGTTGGAAGGCAGGGAGTCTGAACCTTTCTTCTCCAGACTTTTCCTTCGCTCCATGAAGCAGGCCAAATATACGACAGACTGTTCGGGACATTTCGGACTGGCCGCCAGGTATTACTGCCATTTTACATCCCCTATCCGCAGGTACCCAGACTTACAGATACACCGGATTATCAAAGAGAACCTGCGGGGAAAGATGACGGAAGCTAAGAGAAAACACTATGAGGAAATCTTGGATGAGGTGGCGTCCCAGTCCAGCGTTACAGAACGCAGAGCTGAGGAGGTGGAGCGGGAAACCGTAAAGATGAAAAAGGCAGAGTTTATGGAACAGCATGTGGGAGAGGTCTTCGAAGGAGTCATTTCCGGTGTAACCCAGTGGGGCTTCTATGTGGAGCTTCCTAATACTGTAGAAGGGCTGGTCCATGTAAACGACCTGACTGACGATTATTATATTTATGAGGAAGAGCGGTATGCGCTGACAGGAGAAAAGAACAAAAGAACCTTTGCTATGGGAGAAAAGGTGAAGGTGCGGGTGGCTCAGGCCTCTGCAGAGGCAAGAACCGTGGATTTTGAACTGGCTTAAGCAAGAAGCAGGAGGAGGATGGAAAAATGGCCAAAGAATCAGGAATTCGACTGATTGCCAATAATAAAAAGGCTTACCACGACTATTTTATTGAAGATACTTATGAAGCAGGCATTGCCCTTGCAGGTACAGAGGTAAAATCCCTTCGTATGGGACGCTGCAGCATTAAGGAATCCTTTGTCCAGATAGAAAAAGGAGAAGTATTTATCTGGGGCATGCATATCAGCCCCTATGAAAAGGGAAACATTTTTAATAAGGACCCGCTGCGGGTGCGGAAGCTGCTGCTCCATACCTATGAGATTCGGAAAATAGAAGGAAAAATCCGGGAGAAAGGCTACACCCTGGTTCCTTTGAAGGTCTATTTTAAGGGAAGTCTGGTTAAGGTGGAAATCGGAGTGGCAAAAGGTAAGAAGCTTTATGACAAACGCCAGGATATTGCCAAAAAGGACCAGCGAAGAGAAGCAGAGAGAGACTTTAAAGTAAAAAATCTGTATTGATGAAATAACGGATGTGCTTTTCAGGTGTACAGACAGCTGCAGGATAGGATGAAAGAACAAAACAGGAGAACAGGAGGGTAACAAGATATGAAGTTTAAGGATATGCCTTATAAGAGAATAGACTTTAAGCAGGTGGAAGCAGAGATTCATAGCCTGATGAAAGAATGGAAAACCGCTGAGAATGGAGAGGAACAGTTTGAAATTCACAAAAAGTTTTATAAGCTTAATGATTCTGTAGCTACTCAGGCTACTATCTGTTCTATCCGCCATACCATGGATACCACAGATTCTTTTTACGAAGAAGAACAGAAATATTATGACCAGCAGATGCCGGCTTACTCTAACTTATGTGTGGCCTACCAGAAGCTGCTGCTGGATTCTCCTTTCCGGAAGACACTGGAGGAGAAAATCGGCCCTGTGGCTTTTAAAAATATAGATATGGCTATGAGGGCTGTATCACCGGAAATCATTCCTCTTATGCAGGAGGAAAACGCTCTTGTGACAGAGTATGAGAAGCTTTTGGCAGGGGCAAAGATAGAGTGGGAGGGAGAAATCCTGAATCTTTCTCTGCTGACACCTTATCTGAAGCATAGAGAGCCCCAGGTCAGGAGAAAAGCCTGGGAAAAACAGAATGAGTTTTTTCTTTCTATTGAAGATAAGCTGGATGAGCTGTATGACAAGCTGGTGAAAAACCGTACGCTTCAGGCGAAAAAGCTGGGCTTTGAGACATATGTTCCTCTGGGCTATCTTCGTATGGGAAGAAACTGCTACGGCAGGGAAGAGGTGGAAAATTTACGGAAACAGGTTAAAGAGGTATTTGTTCCCTTCGCAGAAAGTTTATACCAGAAAAGGAAAGAAAGGCTGGGACTTACCCATATGAGCTTTTCTGATGAGCAGATATACAGCCTCAAGGGAAATCCTGCACCAAAAGGAACTCCGGAAGAAATCCTGGCTGCAGGTCAGAAAATGTATGAGGAGCTGTCTGTGGAGACCAGGGAATTTTTTGATTTCATGATGGAAGGCGAATTACTGGATGTCTTTGGCAGAAAGACAAAAGCAGTAGGTGGATATATGACTTACCTGCCGGATTATAAGGCACCTTTTATATTTGCTAATTTCAACGGAACCAGTGGAGATGTGGATGTTATGACCCATGAGTGCGGACATGCCTTCCAGGGCTATCTGTCAGCCCAGGACCCCATCCGGGAACATGCAGACCTGGGAATGGAGACAGCAGAAATTCATTCTATGTCTATGGAGTTTTTTACAGAACCCTGGTACGGATTGTTTTTTGATGAGGAAACCACAAAGGATTATACCAAAATGCATCTGGAGGATGCTGTAATGTTTGTGCCTTATGGCTGTATGGTGGATGAATTTCAGCATGAGGTGTATGACAGGCCGGAAATGAGCCCAAAGGAGCGTAAAGAGGTGTGGAAACGACTGGAAAAAGCTTATAAGCCCCACCAGGATTATGCAGGGCTTCCATTCTTTGAAAAAGGAGCTTTTTGGCAGAAACAGCATCATATATACAGTTTTCCCTTGTATTATATTGATTATGTGATTGCACAGCTTTGTGCCTTTGAGTATAAAGCCTGGATGGACAAGGATTACAAGGAAGCCTGGGAAAGCTACTTAAAGCTGTGCAGGATGGCTGGTTCTAAATTTCATACCCAGCTTCTGAAAGAGGCTGGTTTAAAGACTCCTTTCGAAAATGGTGTTATTGGTGAAATTGTGGAAAATCTGGAAAAGGAAGTGTGACAGAGTGTTGCCAAATGAGGATAAATGTCCTTGGGTAAAATACACAAAAACAATAATTTTGACAGAAATGGTTGACAAAAATTCAGATTTTATTATAATAAAAGGGATTGCTCAATCAGTTAAATCGGACTTGTATGGTTGAGTTTTCTATCGGCAGCAGAGAGACAAGAAAAAGAAAGATGGTCTCCGGGCCTGCCTGACATCAGAAAGGGAGGAAATCAAAGATGAAAATGAAGAAAATCTTAGCGATGGCCTTAGCCAGCGCAATGGTTCTGTCTTTGGGTGCATGCGGCGGAAGCAGCAATGACAGCGGGGCAGATACCACAAAAACTGAAGGTTCTTCTGATGGAACAGAAACAGCAAGCGGCAAATTTCCGGGTACCTCAGACGAGGACATGTACACCGTAGACCTGAGGGCAGAACCGCCTGAATTAAACAGTATTCTGACCACAGACGTTGCTTCCGGCGACATTCTGCGTATGGTTATTTCCGGACTTTACAGACTGGACGAGAACGACCAGCCGGTAGAGGATTTGGCAGAAAGCACTGAAGTAAGCGAGGACGGCTGCACTTATACCATGAAGATTCGTCAGGATGCTAAGTGGAGCAACGGAGAGCCTGTTACAGCAAATGACTTCGTGTTCTCTTACCAGACAATCTGCAGTAAGGAAGCTGCTTCTTCTTATGCGTTTATCGTATATGACAACCTGGTAAACGGTAATGAAGTTTACGAAGGAACCATGGACCCCTCTGAGTTAGGTGTAAAAGCTATTGACGACTATACTCTTGAGGTTAAGTTCGAGAATCCTATTCCATATGCTAAGCATTTATTCTCTTTTGCTTCTTACTATCCGATGAACCAGAAAGCATACGAGGAAATCGGTGCTGACGTTTACGGCGATGATGCAGATAAGATTGTAACTAACGGTGCATACACCATTTCTGAGTGGGTACACAATGACCACATTACTCTGACAAAGAATCCTGATTTCTATGATTCAGGCAGATGTGCAGTGGGAACTGTTAAGTACACAATGCTGAATGATTCCAATGCCCGTATGAATGCTTTCCAGAGCGGCGAAATTGATTGTATCAACCTGTCCGGAGACCAGATGGCTCAGGCTGAGCAGTTGGGAATCCATACAGAGAGCTATGTGGACAATGGAAACTGGTATATCCAGTTCAACACACAGAAAACAGACAAGGGCCTGGACAATGCAAACATTCGTCTGGCACTTGGTATGGCCATCGACTCTCAGAGTCTGTGCGAGAATATCTTAAAAGACGGTTCCGTACCTGCAACAGGTTTAGTACCAACCAGCATTGCAGGTGCTAACGGTGAGAAATACCGTGATGCTGTAGGCGACATTGTAGGATATGATGCAGATGCAGCAAAAGCAGCTCTGGAGAAGGGACTGCAGGAGACAGGACTGACTGCAGAGGAGTTAAAACTCACATTCCTTTGTGATGACACAGATAATGCTCAGAAGAATGCTCAGTTCTTCCAGGAGCAGTGGAAGACTGTATTGGGAATTGATGTGGAAATCACACCTCAGCCTTTCAAATCCCGTCTGGCTTCCATGGACAGCGGCGACTTTGATATGGTATACGCAGGCTGGTCACCGGATTACAATGACCCAATGACCTTCCTGGATATGTTTACCACAACAAACGGAAACAACTATGGTAAGTACAGCAATGCTAAGTATGACGAACTGGTTGCCAGTGCTATGACAGAGGCAGACGTTGTGGCTCGTCAGGAAATGCTGTTCGAGGCAGAGACAATCGTTACCAAGACAGACGCTGCCATCTATCCAATCTACTACAGCGCTTGCACATATGCTGTATCTGATAAAGTAGAGGGTATGACACGTACTGGTTTCCAGGAATTTGACTTTACAGACGCAACTTCCGCAGAGTAAAGTTAAGGCTGTGAAACGATAGAAGAATAAGTAAAATGGACGGATAGGAGCTGTTGTTCTGGAAGCACAGAAGTTTCCGGCATGGCTCCTGTCTGTTTATGTAAATCGCAAATTCTATTTGCGGTTTACATAAACAGAAAAGCAAGACAGAAGAGACAAAAGGAAAGAGGTAAAACGACAAAAGAAAGGAGCTGTTATTTTGGCAAATCAGATACGCTATATTTTAAAAAGAATTGTATATTCCTTTATTACAATTTTAGTTCTGGTTAGTGTTACTTTTCTGCTGATGCAGCTGCTGCCCGGAGACCCCTTTACCGGCGGAAAAGACATTCCGGATACGGTAATGGAAGCTTTGGAGGCAAAATATGGACTGGATAAACCGGTACCTCAGCAGCTGCTCATGTATATTGGAAATGCCCTTCAGGGAGACTTTGGTATTTCTATTCCTGACGGCAGGGCAGTAACAGATGTTATCAAGGAGGCTTTTCCGGTTTCCTTTGATTTGGGTATCCGGGCATTGATATTTGCTTTTTTTATGGGTATCCTTCTGGGAATCATAGCCGCAGTAAAGAGAGGTACTGTCTGGGACAGCGCAGCCATGCTGCTGGCTTTGCTGGGAGTTTCTGTTCCCTCCTTTATCATGGGTGCCCTGCTGCAGTATTTCCTGGGGCTGAAATTAGGACAGGTAACAGGAGTGCAGATTTTTTCCATTATCGGATGGACGGATTGGCACAGTAAGCTGCTTCCTCCATTTGCCCTGGCTTTTGGCTCCATGGCAACGGTGAGCCGTCTTATGCGAACCAGTATGCTGGAAGTATTAAGCCAGGATTACATTAAAACAGCTAAGGCCAAAGGTCTGAGCCAGAGAAAAATTGTTTGGAAGCATGCAGTTCGTAACGCTATTATGCCGGTTGTTACAGTTATGGGACCGTTGGTGGCTTCTATTCTTACCGGAGCCTTTGTGGTAGAAAATATTTTCTCCATTCCAGGCTTGGGTAAATACTTTGTACAGAGCGTACAGACCAACAATTATACCATGATTGCAGGAACCACGGTATTCTATGGAGCGTTTCTGATTCTTGCCAACTTAGTGGTAGACTTAATCTATGGTCTGATTGACCCAAGAATCAAACTGACAGGAGGAAAGGAGTAAGGTACTATGGCGAAGAAGAAAAAATATCAGGCAGCAGAAGCTCCTAAGTATACTCCCTATGATGTCAGCGGGGCAATTGCTCAGGACGCTTTTGAAGTATTAGGCTCTGATGCTGCCTCTATGGAAAGTATTGCCCGTCCTTCCATCAGTTTTATGAAGGACGCCTGGAACCGTATTAAGAAAAGTAAAGTGGCTGTAGTCTGTATGATTCTTTTGGGCTTGATTATCCTGGGAGCCATTATCCTTCCTATGGTAACGCCCTTCAGCTATTCTCAGCAGAATGTAGCTTTTCAAAATAAGCCCATTATGACACCGGATTCTGTAACCGGACAGATGCATATTTTTGGTACAGACTCCCTGGGACGTGATGTTTTTGCCAGAGTATGGTATGGCGCCAGAATCTCTTTGACTGTGGCTATTGCCGTGGCTTTGATTGACTGTCTGGTAGGCGTTATCTACGGCGGTATTTCCGGGTATTTCGGAGGCGCAGTGGATACGGTAATGATGCGTATTCTGGAGATTATCAGCGGTATTCCTTATCTGATTATCGTTATCCTTCTGATGACGGTTATGGACAGAGGATTGGGAACCATCATTGTGGCATATTCTCTTACCGGCTGGACAGGTATGGCCCGTTTGGTCCGTGGACAGGTGGTAAGTCTGAAGGAGCAGGAGTTTGTTATTGCGGCTAAGTCCATGGGAGCTTCTCCGGCTCGTATTATCAGCAAACACCTGGTTCCTAATGTATTGAGTGTTATTATTGTAAATATTACTTTGGATATACCTATGGTTATTTTTACCGAGGCTTTCCTTTCTATGTTGGGACTTGGTATTGCTCCGCCTCAGCCTTCCTGGGGTATTATGGCTAACGACGCTATCAAGGTATTCCAGATGTTTCCTACACAGCTTGTTATTGTAGCTTTGTTTATTTGTGTAACTATGTTATCCTTTAACCTGCTGGGCGACCAGCTGCGTGATGCTTTTGACCCGAAATTAAGGAGGTAGAAAAATGGGAGAAGTATTGAAAATTGACAATCTCCATGTTTCTTTTGATACCTATGCAGGGGAAGTACACGCTGTAAGAGGTGTCAGCCTGGAGGTTCAGGAGGGTGAGGTTCTTGCCATTGTAGGAGAGTCCGGCTGTGGCAAGAGTGTTACCGCTCAGACTATTATGAAATTAAATCCAATGCCCCCGGCCCGTATTAAAGAGGGAAGCATTGATTTGTGCGGGAAGGATATTGTAGCTGCCAGTGAAAAGGAAATGCAGGACATTCGTGGACAGATGGTAAGTATGATTTTCCAGGACCCTATGACCTGTATGAATCCTACCATGAAGGTAGGCAAGCAGCTTACAGAAACTTTGGTTAATAAAAAGAAGATTTCCAGAGCAGATGCAGATAAGGAAGCTGTTCGTTTGCTGAAGATGGTGCAGATTCCTAATGCAGAAGAGAGAGCAAATCAATATCCTCATGAGTTTTCCGGTGGTATGCGTCAGCGTGCTATGATTGCCATGGCTCTGGCCTGCAATCCTAAGCTTTTAATTGCCGATGAGCCTACTACAGCTCTGGATGTGACTATCCAGGCCCAGATTATGCAGCTTATGGGTAAAATTAAGGAGGAGACAAAGACAGCTATCATCCTTATTACCCATGACTTAGGTGTTGTGGCTAATCTGGCAGATAAGGTTGCCGTTATGTATGCGGGAAAGGTTGTGGAAAAGGGAGATGCAAGGGATATATTCTATAATCCTTCTCATCCATATACCCTGGCTCTCTTAAAGAGTCTTCCCACTGTTGACACCAAAAAGGAGGAGCAGCTTGTATCAATTCCGGGTACACCGCCGGATTTGTATGCGCCTCCTCAGGGCTGCGGTTTTGCCAGCAGATGCGAGCATTGTATGAAGATCTGTAAAGCTAACCAGCCGCCGGTATTTAAGGTAGGAGAAGGCCATACGGCGTCCTGCTGGAGACTTCATCCGGATTTCCCGGGAGCAAAGGAGGGAAAGGCGAATGGATAAGCTGATTGCATTAGACCATGTGTCCAAGCATTTTCATGTAGGAAAAGGAAGGACGCTGGTTGCAGTAAATAATATTACACTGGATATTTATAAGGGAGAGACTTTAGGAGTAGTTGGAGAGTCTGGCTGCGGTAAGTCTACTCTGGGCCGTGTGGTCATGGGCATTTATCCTGCTACCAGCGGAAAGATGCTTTATGACGGCAAACCAGTAAATTTAAGACATACCAAAGACCGTTATGACTATTCCCAAAAAGCCCAGATTATTTTCCAGGACCCTTATGCTTCTTTAAACCCCCGTATGACGGTAGGAAGTATTATTGCCGAGGGTATGGAAATTCATAAAATGTATGATAAAGAGAAACGTACCCAGAGAGTTTACGAACTTCTGGAGACAGTTGGATTAAACAGGGAACACGCTAACCGTTTTCCTCATGAATTTTCCGGAGGACAGCGTCAGCGTATCGGTATTGCCAGGGCGTTGGCTGTGGAACCTGAGTTCATTGTGTGTGATGAGCCGATTTCTGCTCTGGACGTTTCTATCCAAAGTCAGATTATCAACCTGTTAAAGGAGCTGCAGGAAAAGCATGGATTTACCTATATGTTTATTGCTCACGATTTGAATATTGTAAAATATATTTCAGACCGTATTGCAGTTATGTATCTGGGAAATCTGGTGGAGCTGGCAGACAGTGATGAAATCTATGCCCATACTCTTCATCCTTACAGCCAGGCTCTTCTGGCCTCTGTACCTATTCCGGACCCGGATAAAGAGGCGCAGAAAGAGGCCAGCGTTCTCTCAGGAGACGTACCAAGCCCCATCAATCCTAAGCCGGGCTGTCCTTTTGCCAACAGGTGTAAATATGCTACGGATAAATGTAAAACTGAGTCGCCGAAATTAAGAGAGGCCAGACCGGGACATTTTGTGGCTTGTCACTTGGATATGGAATAAGAGTTTTCTTATGCCTGAATAGCTGTTTTCAGCTATTCAGGCATTTTTGTATACTTTAATAATTGATAAAAGCTACCTGAATGTTCTGTATCCAGGTAGCTTTTATTATACTAGCCGTTATTTTTTGAAATATCTTTTCCTTTTTCCTTAGTCCATTCTTTCAGTATTAGATTTATATACTGACTGAATGAACGGTCGTCCTGCTCTGCCAGCTCTTTAATAGTATTTACAAGGTCATTATCTAAAGTTATGCTGACTTTTGTTTTTAATGGTTTCATACTAAATCTCCTTTTTGAGAAGAATACCATTTTGTCATATAAAATATTGACAAGTAGGATAAAGTGGGATGAAGTAGTATTATGATAGTTAAAAATCAATTACATAAAAAAAATAGAACAAGGAGTTATGGCAAAATCATTCTAAAGCGTTGTATTGGAATGGGAATATTCTTTACATGTTGTACAACTTATCACTGTCCTGTTAAATATTTTTTTCATGTAACATGTCCAGGGTGTGGTACGACAAGAGCATTGATTTCGGCCTTAAGACTAAATTTTAGAGCTGCGGTGGAATATAATGCTTGTTTTCCAATACCTGTTATTTGGTGTATTTATATCCTGTTTAGGGAGAAAATATGTATTGGTAAACGAAAGGAAGAGATACTTATTTACTTGTCTTTACTTCTTTATCTGTTTAGGTGGATTTTTACTATTATGTAGCAAATATAGCAAAGGAGTGGAGAATATGGCAGATTCATTGACGATTAATGTGCCGGAAGATTTTGATTTAAACTTACTGGTGGAAAAAATTAAAAATAATTTTCAGATGCAAGGATTTACAATTACTGCAGCATCCTTACAACCAAATAGCCATAGGATTGTTTTCGACAAAAATTGTGGCGGCATCAATATGTTATTGGGATTAGGACAGGGAATAACAGCCACACTTACTTTGAATGGGAATTGTTTATTTGTAAATTACTCTGATGGTGACTGGACAGGTAAGATTATCGGGCTTGTTGCAGGGTGGATATTATGCCTTGTACCGTTTATTACTGCATTAGTAGGATGTTGTAACCAGTTTAATTTACCGAAAAAGATTAGTAATGATATTACAATGCTCATCTCCAGTATGACCCAAACTAATACATAAATATAAATAGGGAAAACGCATAGATACAAGGTGATTGGTTTGTATCTATGCGTTTTTTATGGTGTTGTTAATTTTTTTAGGATATACGAATTCTGTTTCCAGCATAAATTTTATCTGGATTAGAAATTTGATTCAGGCTTTGGAGCCTGGATACAGTAGTACCAAACTTTTGTGCAATGCCGGATAAGGTATCTCCAGGCAGTATAGTATAATATCTGGCGGCGGACTGAGAGCCGCCGGGAATCTTTATTACCTGGCCGGGATAAATGAAATCAGGATTGGAGATTCCGTTTGCCTGGGCCAGGGACTGATAAGTGGTGCCGTATTTTGCGGCAATGCCGGAAAGTGTGTCCCCGGATTTTACTACATAGGTTTCTCCCTGGACAGGATTACCCGCAAGGCGCAGAACCTGGCCTGCATATATTTTATTTGGGTCAGAAATATTGTTTATGGCTGCAAGGCTGGCTACAGTAGTACCAAACCGAAGGGCTATTTCTGACAGGGTGTCTCCTGGCTGTACCGTGTATTCTTCCGGTGCGGAAGGACTGGGAGAGGGCAGTATGCTGCCGGAGGAATAGTCTTTGTAGCTGTAATTCTTGTCGCAGTTTCCGGAAATGCCAGGTACCTTTCCTTGAGAGGTGTACTGCCACATCTCCATGTGTGTGATGGAAGGTGCAGAGGCATATTGGGCCAGCCATAAATCATAGGGCAGCTGGGACATATAGAACATGGTCTGGTAATAATCCAGATTCATGTAATTCATGGGAATATAGCCTGCTGCCTTAATGGTTTCGCAGAATGCCCGGGCCATGTCTGTGGCTAGCTGTTTGGTAATGGTGACGCCGTTTTGTGCGGCGTAGCGAAGGGAATCGTATTCTAAATCATAGGCCAGAGGCCAAGTGATGGTGTACTGCTTTGCCAGGGCAATGCAATACTGGGCTTCTTTGGCTGCCATGTCAGCACTGAGAGCATAGGAAAACCAATAGATGCCCATAGGAAGCTTTAGCCGCTGACATTCTTTGGCGTTTTGATGAAAATAGGGGTCAATATTATTTTTTCCGAATCCGCCTCGAATCATGGCAAATTCTATGCCGGAATTCTTAACCTGATTCCAGTCTATATCCCCCTGATATTGAGACACATCGATACCATTTAATGCCATAGGAATCCTCCTTTCCTGGAAGATAATAGAGAAGCAGTTAAACCCTGCTTCTCTATTATCATATGATTTTGGAAGAAAAAAGACAGGATGGTATGTGGTTGCTGCAGGATGAAATGACGGAGAAACTCTTTTGTTTATTATTGGAATAATATTCGGAATAAAAGGATTATTTGAAAAGGAATAGTGGAATTAGAGTAAAAGGCAAAAAGTCCGAACCCATTTCTGAGTTCAGACTTTTTGCCTTTTTAGTGGAGCTATGATTTTCGATATCCGAACACTCCCGATTCGGATATGCACAATTTAATGGACCTGAGGGGAATCGAACCCCTGTCCGAAAGTCTATCCCTTGAAGCATCTCCCATCACAGTTATTCTTTTAAATTTCCCTTATATAGCCGCC
>CABSEJ010000039.1 GCA_902476765.1 uncultured Blautia sp. | reverse complement strand
TGTGCTTCTTGGAAGAAAATGGAATCGCAAGGGTGTGCGAAGCACACTTTTGTTCTAGAATTATTCTCTATTTTCTTTTCTTGCCCATAAGGAAGGCCAGAACGGCCAGCACTACTGCCGCTGCCCCTACTGCCACATATACCAGCACAGGGGACTCATCTCCTGTCTTCACGGTACGGATAACCCTGGTTTTGGTATTAGTCTTTACCGCAGTACCTGTGTTCACGCTGGTCTTTGTTCCGCTGGTTCCGGGCTTTGCTGTACTCTGTCCTGCGGAATTATTGTTCTGGGAAGTTCCCGTGCCTGTTTGCTGGCTGCCGGACTGGCTTCCTGTCTGACTGCCGGAAGATGTACCTGTATTTGTTTTATCCTGGCTTCCCGGTCCCACCAGCTGGCTGCCGCCAACGTTAAAGGGACTGAAAGAAGATGTCTCAAAGGTCAGGTACTGGATACCGTCAATGGTTTCCACCGTCATATTTCCGGGAGTCTCTTCATTTCCCAGTACAAAATATTCATACTGCTGGCTGGCCAGATAATGAGCCACAGAAAGCTGAGAGAAAGCCTCTGCATTTTCCGGAAGAGGAATCATCACCTTTACTTTCTTTCCCTCCGGAACCTGGTATTCTGCATCTTCCTTTAAATCCCAAAGGCAGATTTCATAGGCAGAGAGAATATCGCCAATACCTGCCTCAGGAAGCTGGCTTAACTGGTCGTTATAGCTTACCTGCAAATCCACATAGAAGGGAATAAAGTCTCCTGACACCCGGATTCCCGTAACTTCATCCAACAGGCTTCCCACCGGAATAATATCCTGTGGAAGCTCTGTAGCCTCCTCTCCGGTTTTCCCCTGGGTAGCTTCCGGCTGTTCCTGGTCAGCTTCCTGGCTTTTATTTCCGGATTGGTTTTCTTTTTCTGTTGTTTCGGAAGAATCTCCGGCATCCTCCGGTTTACCCTCATCCTCCTGAGAGTCCTGGTCTTCCTGTTCTTCCTCTGAATCCTGGTTTTCCTTGTCTTCTTTAATATCTTCTTTGTCTGTATTTGCGTCGTCTGTATCTTCTTTATCTGTATTTACGTTGTCTGTATTTTCATCCTTATGGCTGTCTTTATCTGTCTCGTCTTTGTCTGTTGTATTTTTATCTGCATCTGCCGTGTTGCCGGACTCATTACCGTTTCCTACTGTTTCAGAGCCCTTATTTTCGCTATTATCTTTATCCGTCTGGCCCTTTCCGGCTCCATTTTTGTCATCGGGATTCTCCGAAGCCTGTTCTTTGTCCGGAGTTTTTAAAGATTCCGCCGTTACTTTCACAACCCTGCTTACGGTCTTGGTATTTTCATCCCATCCCTCTGTCTGGGAATAATCCAGGTTTTGGGTATCCTTTGGGGTAAAAATAACTTTCATTTGGCTTTCATAGGTCGCCGGTCCGCTCTGGGACTCCCAGGCAAAAGTTCCTTCTCCCTGAAAACCAGCCTGTGCAAAATCAAATTTCTTCCACTGATCCTGGCTTTTCAGCGTTACAGAATCTGGTATTACCACAGTGCCCTGCTGTTTCTGAACAGGGGGTTCTGTCTTTTCCGGTTCCTTTGTATTTTCTTCAGTTTTATCTGTACTTCCTGTATCTGGGGCAGAAACCTCTGACTTATTTGTATTATTTGTATTGTTTTCATTAGTATTGGAAGCATTACTCTGTTCTGGAGCAGGTGTAGCTGCCGGCTCCTTACTGTCCTGTGTCTTAGAGGTATCCTCTGTGCCGGAAGGCTTAGAAGTTTGGGTAAAAGCATTACTTCCGGCGTCTGCTCCTGTGGTATCCACATCGGATGCCTGCAGGCCGCTGCCCGTAACCGTAAGCTTACCTTTTCCGGTAATCTTTATGATAGAACCAGTATAACCCTCTGCCTTTTTAATCTGTACTCCTCCGGGAATTGTCAAACTTTTTTCACTGCTGACGGTTATCTGTCCGCAGACCAGCACCGTACCGCCGCTTCCGGCAAGTGCAAGGGCTTTATCCAGAGAGGCCACGGCTTTATCCTTGCTGCTTCCGTCCTGCTTATCCGCCTCAGCTCCTAAAGTTCCGTTTAAGTATATGGTTCCGGCTGTTTTTCCGGTGTCGGCCTGTACACTGCTGTCCGCTGCATAAACCAACGATGGTGCCATGGCTTCCCCTGCAGTTCCCACAGCCATCACAGAAGCCAGCGTAAGTCCCAATACATTGGCTTTCACTTTATGTAAATTTTTCCTATTCCTATTCATTAAAAAACATTCCCTTCTGAAACCACCTGATTGCATATGTTTAAATTTCATTCTGAATAAGTATACCACAATTTTTCTTTTTTCGACACCCCCTAAAATGAACTTTTTTCGTCCCCTTTTGTTGCATTCCCTGATAAAATCATGTATATTATTCTGTAGCAGCTGCGGCTGTAATCTATAATAAAAAGGAGTTGAAGTTATTGGATTCCAGTGATGCCATACAGTTTCTCGTCCTGATTATTCTCATCTGCCTTTCGGCATTTTTTTCATCAGCGGAAACTTCCATGACAACTGCCAACAAAATTCGTATTCAGACTCTAGCCGAACAAGGTGATTCCCGAGCCAAGACCCTGTTAAAGGTCATTGAGGACTCCGGCAAGCTTCTGAGCACCATACTGATTGGCAACAATATTGTAAATCTCAGCGCATCCTCCCTTGCCACTACTCTTACCATGAGGCTTTTCGGCAATGCGGCAGTCAGTATCAGCACCGGTATTATTACCCTCCTGGTCTTAATCTTCGGAGAAATCACACCCAAGACTCTGGCCACAGTACATGCTGAGTCTATTGCACTGGCTTATGCAAAAGTCATTCGTGTTTTGATGATTGTGCTGACCCCTGTGATTTTCCTTATGAATCATCTTTCCTGGGGTGTCCTGGCCCTTCTGAGGGTAGACCCTAAAGCCAAGAGCAATACCATTACTGAACATGAGTTACGCACTCTGGTAAACGTGGGCCATGAAGAAGGTGTCATCAAAACCGAGGAACGTCAGATGATTTATAATGTGTTTGATTTCGATGATTCCAGAGCCCAGGATGTAATGATTCCCAGAATTGATGTCTCCTTTGTGGACGTAAACAGCAGCTATGAGGACTTGGTAGCTATGTTCCGGGATGAAAAGCATACTCGTTTTCCTGTGTATGAGGACAGCACGGACCACATCATCGGTATTGTCAATGTGAAAGACCTGCTGCTTACACAGAAAGAGGATTTCTCCCTGAGAAAAATCCTGCGTGAAGCTTATTTTACCTATGAATATAAAAAGACCTCCGAGCTTCTCATGGATATGAAAGAGAATTCCGTATCCTTTGCTATTGTTCTGGATGAGTATGGAGCCACTTCAGGAATTGTTACTCTGGAAGATTTGGTTGAAGAAATTGTAGGCGACATTCATGACGAATATGATGATTCTGAGGAGGAGGATTTGACGGAAATCATCCCTGAGAAAGAATATACTGCTTTAGGTTCTGCCCGTCTGGATGATTTAGACGACATCCTTCACCTGAATATAGCGTCTGAGGATTATGATTCCATTGGCGGCTATATTATTGAGCAGCTTGACCGTTTTCCCAAGGCCGGGGAAGAGGTTGTAACCCAGTCCGGCGTCCGCCTGGTAGTAGATAAGGTGGAGCGGAACCGAATCGAAAATGTACATATTTACCTTCCGGCTCCGGAAACAACGGATGAAATAGAAAACAACTAGGAAAGGACTTGTATTATATGAGAGGTTTTTTTAACATGGACAGCCCGGTTATGCGGTTTTTGTCCAGATTATGTGATTTGATTATTTTAAATCTTCTTTGTATTGTATGTTGTATCCCTGTCATCACCGCCGGAGCTTCTATTACTGCTCTGTTTTCTGTAACTTTAAAAATGGTGAAGGGGGAAGAGTCCTATATTGCCAAAGGTTTTTTTAAGGGCTTTAAAGACAACTTTAAACAGGCTACTATAATCTGGTTGATTGTAGCAGCCTTCGGTATTTTCATGTATATGGATTACCGGGCCGCCTATATTCTTCCCGAAAATATGCGCAGTATTTTCCAGGTATTGATAGGGGCAATTATGATTTTATATGTTATGCTCTTCACCTACATCTTCCCCTATCTGGCAAGATTCGAAAATACCATGAAAAATATTTTCAAAAACTCTATGCTGATAGCTATTTTAAATCTCCCCTGGACCATACTTATGGCAGTTTTTCCAGTGGCTATGGTGTTTATCACATTCCTGACCTCCTACACTTTGGTTTATGGAAGTATGATATGGATTTTATTCGGCTTCTCTTTAATAGCCTTCTTGAATTCCTATATTTTCCGCAAGGTTTTTGCTAAGTACGAGCCTCATGAGGAGGAAGCTCAGGATTTACAGATTTCGGAAGTACCTCAGCAGCCCCAGGAAAACAGCAAGTAGAAAAATACAAGCACATTCTGCAAGGCTTACTCAGCCGGCAGTCCGTTTGTCATGTACAACGGATTGCCGGTTTTTGCTTTCTCCGGAATTTATTCAGGCTGCCGCTATCAGACAAAGCATATTTCCCGGATAAAAAGAAATACTATTTCAAAGGAAAGCCTTTTAACCGAAATGTACGGAATTATGTACACAGCGAAATCTTGACTTATTCGGTTAAATATTATACAATTTCAGCACAAAGTTATTTATAACTAACCACTATATATAGACAACAGGAGGAATATATATGAAGAAAGAGTGGGAAGACTTTCAGGGCGGTATTTGGGAGAAGGAGATAAATGTAAGAGATTTTATCCAGAAGAATTATACCCCTTACGATGGAACAGAAGACTTTCTGGCCGGCCCCACCGGGGATACAAAAGAGCTTTGGGCTCAGGTTATGGAGCTGTCGGAGGAAGAAAGGAAAAAGGGCGGAGTGCTGGATATGGATACGAAAATCATATCCTCCATTACCTCTCACGGACCGGGATATTTAAACAAGGAGAAAGAGCGGATTGTAGGGTTTCAGACCGACAAGCCTTTTAAGCGCTCTCTTCAGCCCTACGGCGGTATCCGCATGGCCGTAAAGGCCTGCCAGGATAACGGCTATCAGGTAGCCCCGGAAATCGTAGAATTTTTCACCAAGCACAGAAAAACCCATAACGAAGGTGTTTTTGACGCCTACACTCCGGAAATGCGGGCCTGCCGCTCCAGCCATATTATTACAGGACTTCCTGACGCCTATGGCAGGGGCAGGATTATCGGGGATTACCGCCGGGTAGCCCTCTACGGTGTAGACCGTCTCATAGAGGACAAACAGAACCAGAAGGATTCTACCAGAACCATTATGTATTCTGACGTTACCAGAGAAAGAGAGGAGCTTTCCGAGCAAATAAAGGCTTTGAAAGAATTAAAGGAGCTGGGGCAGATTTACGGTTTTGATATTTCCCGTCCCGCCTCTAATGTGCAGGAGGCTATCCAGTGGCTGTATTTCGGCTATCTGGCAGCCATTAAGGAGCAAAACGGCGCCGCTATGTCCCTGGGCCGTACTTCAACTTTTCTGGATATTTATGCAGAAAGGGATTTGAAAAATCATACTTTTACAGAGGAACAGATTCAGGAATTTGTAGACCACTTTATCATGAAGCTGCGGCTGGTGAAGTTTGCCAGGACGCCGGAATATAATGCCTTATTTTCCGGAGACCCTACCTGGGTAACAGAATCCATTGGAGGTATGGGTATTGACGGCCGCCATATGGTTACAAAAATGTCATTCCGTTACCTGCATACCCTGGAGAATCTGGGCACTTCCCCGGAGCCTAATCTGACAGTCCTCTGGTCTGTGCGTCTGCCCGGGAACTTTAAACGGTTCTGCGCCAAAACCTCCATCGCCTCTTCTTCCATTCAGTATGAAAACGATGACCTGATGCGGGTAACCCACGGAGATGACTACGCCATTGCCTGCTGCGTTTCCTCTATGCGGGTGGGCAAAGAAATGCAGTTTTTCGGAGCAAGAGCCAACCTGGCTAAGTGCCTGCTCTATGCTATCAACGGAGGAGTGGATGAAATTTCCAAGAAACAGGTGGGTCCAAAATATCGTCCCATTACAGCGGAGTATCTGGACTATGAAGAGGTTATGGATCGCTTCCAGGACATGATGAAATGGCTGGCCCAGGTTTATGTAAATACCCTGAATATCATCCACTATATGCACGATAAATACTGCTATGAGAGAATCCAGATGGCTCTTCACGATAAAAAGGTGACCCGCTGGTTTGCCACCGGAATCGCCGGTCTCTCTGTGGTGGCAGATTCCCTTTCTGCTATTAAATATGCTAAAGTAAAAGCCATTCGGGATGAAAACGGAATTGCTGTAGACTACCAGGTGGAAGGAGATTTCCCTAAATATGGAAACGATGACGACAGAGCGGACTCCATTGCCTATGATATAGTCCATCAATTTATGCAGTATGTAAAAGGCAACCACACCTACCGGGGAGGAATTCCCACTACTTCCATTCTGACCATTACCTCAAACGTGGTCTATGGAAAAGCAACCGGCTCCACCCCGGACGGAAGAAAGGCAGGGGAAGCCTTTGCACCCGGAGCTAATCCCATGCACCACAGAGACAGCCATGGGGCTGTGGCCTCTCTCAGCTCTGTATCTAAGCTGCCCTTTGCAGACGCCCAGGATGGAATTTCCAATACCTTTTCCATTATTCCCGGTGCTTTGGGAAAGGATGACGCCGTATTCTTTGACGATATTTCCTTTGAATTGGAGCCGGACTGCGCCTGCTGCGAGCCCAATGCGGAACTTTAAACCAGCAGAAGGCTAAGGGCCTCAAAACAAAACTAATTTTTACAGGAGGATTTTACCATGAAAATCAGCGATGCTCAGATTGATAACTTAGTAGGACTACTGGATGGCTATGCGGAAAAAGGCGGCCACCACTTAAATGTAAATGTATTTACCAAAGAAACTCTTTTGGATGCCCAGCAGCATCCGGAAAAATATCCTCAGCTTACGGTCCGTGTGTCCGGTTATGCGGTAAATTTTCATAAGCTGACAAAGGAACAGCAGGATGAAGTCATCTCCAGAACCTTCCATGATGGAATGTAAGGAAAAAGGCTTTATCCATTCCATAGAAAGCTTTGGCACGGTTGACGGCCCTGGAATCCGCCTTGTGGTGTTTTTCCAGGGCTGTCCCATGCGGTGCCTTTACTGTCATAATCCGGACACATGGGCTCCCAAAAAAGGAGAAGCCATGACAGTAGAGGAAATCCTGAAGCTCTACGAAAAAAACAAACGCTTCTATCAAAAGGGAGGCATTACCGCCACAGGAGGGGAACCTCTCATGCAGCTTCCTTTTCTCACTTCTCTCTTCCAGGCTGCCAGAGAAAAGGGTATACACACCTGCCTGGATACCTCCGGTATCCTGTATCGGGAAAGTCATTTATTGGATTATCAGCGGCTTCTGAAAAACACCAGCCTTGTACTTTTGGACATAAAGCACAGCTTCCCAAAGGGACACCTGGCTCTTACTTCCCAAGAGCAGGAACCGGTCCTTGCCTTTCTCCGCCTTACGGAAAAAATGCAGGTTCCCCTGGTTATCCGCCATGTGATTGTAAAGGGCTATACCGACTCCAGGGAAGAGCTGGAAGAGGTAGGAAAAATCCTGGCCTCCCACACTAACATCTGCGGTCTGGAGGTCCTGCCATATCACAGTATGGGCGAAAAAAAATATAGAGAACTGGGGCTTTCTTACCCTCTGGAAGGAATGAAAAGCCTCCCCAAAGAGGAGGCTCAAAAGGCGAGACAGATAATTTTAGAAAGCAGAAAGCATCATCTTTCCTGTTCCCGCATTTCATCTAAAATGTCATAAAACTGAAGACCAATACGCTCTATCTCACCGAAAACCATATTGGTTCCCTCCTTAGTCAGGTACCAGTTATCTCTGGTAACCGGACTGTCCTTTATGGGGCACACCAGAAATTCTGTATCCGGATAGAGAAGCTGGTAATAGAGCAGGCTTCTCCTTCCGTGATAGGGTTTACAGCAAAGAATAGCCTTCTCAATCTTCAATCCCATACTGTCTGTCACTTTTCTGGAATAAATGGCATTTTGATAAGTATAAGTAGCCTGGTCTTCCCTTAGAACAGCCTCCTTGGGCACTTGATTTTTCCGCAAAACCTGGAATAAAAATTCCCATTCCGTTTCATACTCTCCCGGATATTTTTCTTTTGCCTCTTTTCCCGGTTCAAACCGGCCGGTTACAATACTGTACCTTCCTGAAGGAAGAATATAGGGGGCCATACCCTGACGGTACAGCCCCGCAGCCTCCTCAGCCAGCTGGGGAAGATTGCTTCCCGGAATAAAAATAATATCCGCCCTTTCCGGCTTGTGCTGAGGAAAGACAAATTCTGTAATCTGTCTTAAGAATCCTTGATTCATCATGGCTTTTGTACCTCACAGTTTTTTTACAATATCCTTGTATTCTTCATGCTCTCCCAACCACTTCACTGCATAAGAACAGGTGGGCACTGCCTTTTTTCCTCTTCTTCGTATCTCTTTGACTGCAGCCTCCATCAGTTTCCCGGCCATTCCCATTCCCCGGAGAGAGGAATCCACAAAGGTGTGGTTCAGCTCTACTGTATCCTGGTCAATATCCGGAAAAGTCACTTCTCCTTTCGGCTGGTTTTCCTGGTCATAATACACTACTCTGTTTTCTTCTGCTATAATTCCCATAAGCAGCTCCTCCTGGATTTTTTCTTTTATTCTATTATTCTATCATGTATCCTTCTACCAATCTACCTGTATTCTGTATTTCTCCAGCCAGTAATTTACCTGAAGCATATAAGCCAGCATCTGGGGACCGGCCATCA
Organism: uncultured Blautia sp.; assembly: GCA_902476765.1. Lineage (GTDB taxonomy): Bacteria > Bacillota > Clostridia > Lachnospirales > Lachnospiraceae > Blautia. The sequence goes on along the minus strand of CABSEJ010000039.1, from coordinate 12,320 downwards.
ATTGTCCATACCAGGGCCTTCCATAATCTGAGGGACTCTGAAGAAAACGCTCTGCTTTTTTGCTGTCTATAAACCGTTTGATAGGCGCCTGGGAATCTGCCAGAACCTCCCTCAGCCGGTTTCCCAGCATAATCTCATATTCCGGATGATAGGTTTTAGGGTAAGGACTCTTTTTCCTCCACAGAACCTCCCGGGGCAGCTTTCCCTCCCCGGCCTGGCGCAGCAAAGCCTTTACCACTCCGTCTTTACCCTTCATGGACCAGGGTACGTTCCATATATATTCAATAATTCTGTGGTCGGCAAAGGGCACCCTGGCCTCTAAACCAGAATACATACTGGTGCGGTCCATTCTGTCCAAAAGAGTAGTCATGAACCAGCGGAGATTAAGATAAGCCAGCTCTCTCCTTCTTCTCTCTTTAGGCTCCTCACCTTCCAAAACAGGAGTCTGGCTGACGGTTTTTTCATAGGCCGCCCTGGCGTATTCCTCCATAGGCAGACGTTTTATAACCTCCGAAGACAGCAGTTCCTGGCGGGCGCTCATGTCCGTGGACCAAGGGAAGGTTTTTGCCTCAAAAGCTTCTTTTCTGTGAAACCAGGGATAACCTCCGAAAATTTCATCGGCACATTCTCCGGTAAGGGTTACCTTATTATACTGTGACACCAGGGAGCAAAAATAAAGCATAGAGGATTCCACATCCGCCATACAAGGCAAATCTCTGGCATCCACAGCTTTGTAAAGATAATCCAGCATATTTTTATTGTCACATTCCAGAAAGCGGTGACGGGTACCGCAGGCCTCCACCATTTTTTCTACCCAGGGCCTATCCTGGCTGGGCTGAAAGGAATTGGCCTGGAAATACTTCTGATTTCCCTGAAAATCAAAGGAAAAAGTATTTAAAATCTTTCCCTGTTTTTTCAGTTCTTTTGCACAGATAGCTGTCACCAAGCTGCTGTCCACGCCCCCTGAAAGAAAGGTGCTGATAGGGATATCCGACAGCATCTGAAGCTTTACCGCATCCTCAATCAGCCAGGCAGTCTTTTCCACAGTTTCCTGAAAGCTATCCTCATGGGGATGACTCTCTAACTGCCAGTAGGGGCTGGTCTGGAAATATCCCTCCTTCCACACCAGCATATGGCCTGGCAGCACCTCCTGAATATTTCGAAATACCCCTTTCCCGTAAGTTTTAGCCGGTCCCAAAGCGAAGATTTCACATAAGCCTTCCTCGTCCAGCACTGCCTTAATTTCAGGGTAGGAAAAAAGTCCTTTAATCTCCGAAGCGAATACAAAGGCCCCTTTCTGATTAGTGTAAAACAAAGGCTTTACCCCTGCCCGGTCCCGGAACAGGTATAAGCTTCTCTCCTTTTCTTCCCAGACAGCTATAGCAAAAATACCATTCAGCTTTTTTACAAAATCCGGTCCCTCCAGCAAAAACCCCTGGAGGATCACCTCTGTGTCACTGTTGGTAGAAAAGCAGCATCCTCTTCTCTCCAGGTCTTTTTTCAGTGCTTTCATATTATAAATTTCTCCGTTGTACACAATAGTACAGCTTCTTCCCCAGGCTTTCCTGCTCATTGGCTGAAGACCCTTTTCCAAATCCAGAATGGACAGCCTTACATGGGCCAGACCACAGCTTTCACTGAGGAAAATTCCCTCCTGGTCAGGTCCTCTTCTTTTCTGTGCCCGGTTCATGTCTTCCAGTATTGCTCTCCACTTTTTTTCTTCCCCTGCGTATGGGATATTATTGCTGCAAAAACCTGCTATTCCGCACATAATGCCTCCTGCTTATTGAAGAATGGGCTGAAATTGTTTTCCATCCAGGGCAGCTTGGGCAGCCGGGATGAGAAGATGAGTATGAGCAATCATGGAATTAGGCTTTTTCTGGGGATTATCCTGGCCAAAGGGTATAAAATAAATGTGTTTTGCATTAAGCAGCAGCCCGATATTTTTCATATTCATACCCAGGGCATCGTTTGTGGATATCGATAAAAGAAGTGGCTTTTCATTTCTCAGATGAGCTTTGGCGGCCATGAGCACCGGGGTATCCGTAATCCCGTTGGCCAGCTTTGCAATGGTATTTCCTGTACAGGGTAAAATTATCAGCAGGTCTAAAAGGCTGCCGGGACCAATAGGTTCTGCCTGGGCAATGGTCAGCATGGGCGGCCTGCCTGTAATCCTCTCCGCTTCTTTCAAAAAGTCCTCTGCATTTCCGAATCTGCTGTCAATATTCTGGGCTGCCTGGGAAAAAATAGTCTGCACCACAGCCCCCTCCTCCACCAGTTTTTCCAGTTCCTGAAACACCTTTTGATAAGTGCAAAAAGAGCCCGTCAGGGCTACTCCTATTTTCTTTCCTTTTACTTCCATAACAAGCCCTCCTGCCGCCGGATTTTTTGGTTCCATCCCTCTAATACTGCCTCTGCCAGAAGCTCTCCTGAAGAACGGGGAGCATAGATTCCAGGCAGTCCCGGAAGAAGCACGGCCTGTATCCCCTCCCTTTCTGCCGCCTGATAATCTACTCCTCCGGGAGAGGAGGCTAAATCTAAAATTAAGGTATCTTTTCTCACTTTCTTCAGTAAAGCTTCCTTCAAGACCAAGGCCGGAGCTGTGTTAAAAATATAAGACGCATCCTCTATAATCTCTTCCAATCCTGCAGGACCTGCCGTCTTATCCGCTTTCATTCCGGCCCAAAGAGCCTTTTCTCTATCCTTTTCTATAACTGTCACACAGCAGCCTATGGCCTTTAAATAATCGGTAAGCGTTCTGCCGCAGGCTCCGTAACCAATGACAATACAGGTGCTGCCGCCCAGGTTGGAGGGACTTCTTTTTACAGCCTCCGCCAGAATCCCTTCAGCGGCTGCCCTGGTATTTCCTATGATTACCTGCTCCTCTTTCATAAAATCTATGCAGTAAATACCTGCCTGCTCTGCTTTTCTCTGAAATGCCTGTGAAAGACCTCCTCCAAAGAAGAGGCTGTTCTTTTTCATATATTTTAAAATGCCGTCCTCGGTCAGACTTTTTTCTCTCTCAAAGCCAAAAATCCCGGTGCCTTTATAAAAAGGCACCGGACCTGCTACTATATCTGCCTGAAAAAGAGCCTCTTCCAGGGAGCCTGCTGTTTCACATCCTTCCCAGGCAGTCCCTTCAGGCAAACCAAAGCAGCGGACCCGGAATCCCTTTTCGGCTAAGGAACGGGCCAGATAAACCTGTCTCCGGTCCCCTCCCAGAACAGCACATTTTCCTAAAATCTCCTTCACTTTCTGCTATAACCTTTTTCTTTTAGTCTATGCATGAAACCCGCCTTAGGTACAAGAGATTTCGCCTTTCGGGAAAAAGTAAAATCCAAGGGAAGCAGTCCTGCCCACAGTGTGGCTCCAGCGCTCCAGAATCCGGTATGCCGCAGCGCCTCCCTGCAGGAAGCATCTGCCAGACACAGAACAAATTCCTCAAGCCCCTTCATAAGCTCCCTTTTGTCCCGGATAAGCTGGGGATAAAAGGACAATTCTGACCATCTGGATGGAAAATAGTCCCAGGAAAACCGGAAACTGCAGGTAAACATAAGAACCCAGCCTCCCAGGAAGGCACACCATAGACATACTTTATAAAAGCCTGTTCTCCGTCCTTTACACTCCCTCTTAGCAGCTGAGAATATCTTGAGAAAGCTTTTTACCAAAAGAGGATAAAAGGGAAGATATGACAACAGTCTGGCCAGGCCGCTATAGAGGTTCCCTTCAAAAAAACCCTCCGGATAGTTTCCTGTCATCTGATAAAAGAATTCCCTGGCATTCCCCCCGGAGCTGTCCTTTTCCCCATATTTCAATCGAAAACCTGACAGCTTTTCTTCTCCTTTGGCCGGCAGAGCCAAGAAGCTTTCTTTTCCTTTTACCACGCCTCTCACCCTGTAAACCTCCCCCTGGATTCTTACCTGATTTCCCTGGGCCTGGCTGCTTCCAAACAGTTCTAAGGACAGGCCCTGACTGATGAGACACCCCTTCTCATCCTCCTGCCAGGGAAAGCTTCCTTCCACTAGACTTCCTGCAAAAATCAGAGACATATCTCCTTTTACACTCCAAAGTCTGGCGGTCCTTTTCTCTGTTTCTCCCTGAACAGAAACCTTTTCTCTGCAGCTCCAGCCGGCGGCCTGAGGCTGTCCTTCTCCTGCTGTCTCTTTCTGGTTTGCAAGAAACTCCTCAAAACTATCTGCTCTAAGGACAGGCTCTCTGTAATAACCACTCATATACCAGGCCTGACTTTCTGCCTTTTGGTAAACAATCCAGGCCTGTCCCCAGAAAACCAACAGTAAAACTCCAAAAAAGAGAAACCTTCTCATCCACCCATATCTGCCTTTTTCTATCATTCCTTCAGCCTCACCTTATCTCCCTGGGAGATTTCCTTATTGCTTCCTGTAATCACCAAATCCTCCTTTCCCAGGCTGGAAGATACGGCTCCGTTATTGCTGTCTTTTTCTTTAACAATCAGATTTACTCTTACAGCCTGGTACTCAGTTCCCAGTACGGTTTCCACCTTCTGGGCCACCAGGCAATAGGCTCCCTCCTGGTCCTGACGTATGGCGGAGAGAGGAAGAATCTGGTCATAGGAGGCCTGGGATTCTTTAGAAATTTCATAAGAAACCTGGGCTCCCGCCCCTAAAGTCTCATCCTCTATATTAGCTAAAAAGACTGCTGTATTGCTGTCCTGGCCGGCCTCCTCTGTGTCTGCATTCTGTCCGCTGTTTCCGATTTCCGTCTGTCCCAGAATCTGGCTTACCGTGGTATTCAGCTCTTTCTTTTTCCCTCCCAGAGAAAGCTTTACCTGGTCATCCACCTGCACATTGGCCAAATCCTCTGCGTCCAGGGTACATCTCACCTGATAGCCGCCACATCCCAGCAGGATACAGCTGTCCTGGGCAGTAATACTTCCCACCGACAAATTTACACTTTTCACCACACCGGACCGGGGCGCCTTCACCTCTCCTTTAGCACTTTCCAAAGTCTTTAATTTTTGGATTTCCTGCTCCTTTAAGCTTATGTCCACCTGAATGGATTCCTGCTCATAACTGCTTTGCTCCTGAGCCCTTTTGTCATTTTCGCTGTCTGCCGCATCCTGGGATACAGCCTCCTCATAAGCGTTTTTGGCCTGAATCTGAGCTTGTTCCTGCTGCCACGCACTATCCTGGGCCTGGGCTTTTTGGGTTTCCAGCTGTCCCACCGTCGCATCGTAGGCCTCCTGAGCCTGATTTACAGCCTCTTCGTAGGCTTTCTGAGCCTGGGCCAAAGCTTCCTGGGCCTGCTGGGCATTTCCCTGTGCCTCCAGCTCCCGGGCCTGGGCGGCTGCTGCGTCCAGAGCCTCCTGGGCCTGGTTTTTCTCCTGCTCTAAGGTCTGTCTGGCCTGGGCTTCTCCTTCCTCATACCCGGTCTCTGCCTCTTGGCAGGCTGCCTGAGCCTGAGAAAGTGCCTCATTCGCCGCATCCAGCTGTTTTCCTGCACTTTCCTGGGCCAATACCCGCTGTTGGGGCTGTCCGGATACCTGAGCCTGGGCCAGAGAAAGCTGCAGTTTTTTCAGCTCTGCCTCCTTTTCCTGTATCACCTGTCCCAGGTACTCTAAGTCATATTGAAGCAGCACCTGGTCCTGCTCTACCTGGTTTCCTGCTTTAGCCAGTCTGGACACCCGCAGCCCTTCCTGCAGAGAAATCACCTGTTCTTCCCTGGTTTCTACAATTCCTTGTCCCTCCAGCTGAATGCGGAGCTTTCCGGAGCTGCAGGTCTTGGCCTCTACCTGTGGCACGGTAACCGAGGCTGCCGCCCTGGACAGTACCGTGCATACCAGCATGATTCCGAAAAACAGGGCAAGTGCCTTCAGCGCCAATTGTTTCTTCTTACTTTTCTCCATATCTTGCTACTCCTTTAATCCCGAAGCTATGATTCCCTGCTCCAGATAACTCTGGCCCCAGGCAAATAAAAAAACCGCCGGAGCCATGATTATCACGGAGGCGGCAAAGGCTGTCCCCGCCTCCTCCAAAGAAATGGAGGACAAATACAGGGACACCGGAAATTTACTCTCTGTTTTCAAAAAAGTCATAGGCGGCTCTATGGCATTCCAATACTCTAAAAAATTCAAAAGCAAAGAAGCGGTAATTCCCGGAAATCCCAAAGGAAGTCCCACATACACAAAGGTCAGAAGCTCCCCGGCTCCGTCCACTCTGGCCGCCTCCAGCAAAGAGTCGGGAATCCCCTGAAAAAATTTCGTCATAAGAAAGACAGGAAAAGCGGAAAATACTCCGGGAAGTATGATAGCCCAGCCCGTATCCAGCAGCTTCAAAGAGGATAAAACACCGTAGCTGGACACCATAGTCACCTGAAAAGGGAGAATCATCAATACCATGTACAAATAGAATAGAGGCCGCTTTCCTTTAAAAGAAAATCTTCCGAAAGCCCAGGCAGCCGGCAGTCCCACTATGGTCTGTCCGGCCAGAATCGGGAATACCTGTTTGCAGGAATTCCAAAACATCACGAAAAAATCCGGACTGTCCAGCAACAGCTCTACATAGGCTTTCAAGGTGGGATACATGGGAAGCAGCTTCCACTGCAGCTCTGTTTTAATATCATAAAGGGCCGCTCCGTAGCTGCTTAACAGCTCCTCCTCTCCCATAAAAGAATTCAGGGCCAAAAGCAAAATGGGAAACAACAAAATCCCCGCTGCCAGGCACAGAAGAAGAAAAACCGCTCTTTTCTTTACCATTCTCTTATCCTCCTATGTTTTCTTCTACTATCTGGCTGAAAAGCAGGATCCCTCCCACAACCATGGCAAGCATTACCGCAGCGGCTGTCATTTTCTGCATATCCAGCTTTGAAAACCAGTTATTAAACAGATTCTGCAGCATATAGATACTGTCATGAGGATAATTTCCTCCTATCATCCAGGCCTCCCGAAACACCTTAAAAGCATTTACCAGAGATAATATCCCTGCTAAAAATGCAGTAGGAAGAAGCAGAGGCCAGGTAATATACCAAAAACAGGCTCCCCCGGAGGCTCCGTCTATTCTGGCGGCCTCATAGAGACTTTCGGGTATGGCGGACAAGCCTGCCAGCCACAGAATCATGTCATAACCCATATTTTTCCACAGGTATACTGCTACCAGTACATAGAAGGCCTTAGAGGAATTTAAGTAGTCTATACTTCCTATTCCCACATAGGAAAGTATATGGTTGAGAATTCCGTTTTTATCAAAAAACAGCTGCCAAAACAAAGCTGCCGAGGCCGCCGGAACGGCCATGGGGAGAAGGAATCCGGCCCTAAAAACCGTTCCTTTTGCTCCTAATTTCTGCACCATAACAGCCAGAAAACAGGACAGTCCCAGGAGCAGAGGCAGACACACCAGCAAAAACCTTGCCGTGTTTCCTGCCGCCAGCTGAAAGGCCTGATTCTCCACCACGTTTTTATAATTTTCCAGTCCCACAAATTCCTCTCCCACCGCCTTCTGGAAGGAACGCTTTACCACATCTGCAAAGGGCAGAAGCACAAAGATTCCAAGCCCCAGAAGGCTGGGGGAAAGAAGAAGCCAGGGCAGGATTTTTCTCTTTCTATTCGGAAAGATAGAGAGACATCTCTTTCGCCATTTCCTCTGCTGCTTCTTCAGCACTTACATCTCCTCCATAATACTTATCTGCAGCATCCAGAAAAGCCTGCTTTACGGTCAAATTCAATACCAGAGAAGTATCTGCGGACTTAGCCAGCTCTATCAGCTGCTCCAACTGCTCCTGGGCAGGATAGCCGTAGGTATGCTCTACCCCATTTTCTATGGATACGCCAAACATAGCCTCATTCTGTCCCTGAGCTGCAATTTCCTTTTGCATTTCCAGGCTTTCCGGATTCACCGGCAGGCCCTCGCTGTAATCATTTTTCTGGATGTCACCATCCAGAGCTGTCTGTATAAATTCCTTAGCCAGTTCCTTTTTCTCCGAGGAACTGTTGATTCCCAGACGGCTGGCAGGCATAAAATAACCGTGGACAGTCTGTGCTGTCATATTGCTGTTCTGCTTTAAAATATCGTACATCAAAGCCGTGCTGGCCAGGCCGTTTATATTTTCCACACCTGCAATGCTGCTGTCCTCATACAGCTCCATCATGCCGATTTGAGAGAATGGTGTCATTTTATTTGTTTTAATGACACCGTTAGCATTTGTGGTCCAAACCTGCTGCATATCCTCAGAAGGGTTATTGTCATAAACCTGTTTGGACAGCTCCAGAAGCCGGGCAATTTTATCTGCTGATACCCCGCCTTCTTCCGTCTGTATTTCCTGGTAATTAGAGGCAAACAGCAAATAAGCGATTTGCTGATAAGCCGCAGCCCCCAGCAGCTTGCCCTGAGGATTAGCCTGCAGATAGCTTTCCAGGGCCTCCATACTCTCCAGAGGCTTAAGTGCCTCCTGGGTACCGTAGTAAAGGGGCAGGTTAAAGGAAGCCGGAACCTCATAGGTCTTCCCCTCCTGTTCCACTCCCTGGGCAATATTTTCCAGAAGCAGCCCCTGGTTTATAAGCTCTCCTGAAAAATCCGTAAGTTCTTCCAAAATTCCTTTTTCTATATAAGATTCTACCGGAAGGTCATCCAGAATCAGCACATCTGCTCCCTCTTTATTCAGCAGCTCTGTATTTAAAGTATCAATATAATCATCCGGTTCACCTTCTGCTCCGTCTTTGATGTAGTATTCATAATTTACCTGTACCTGAGGATTTTTTTGCTGGAACTTCCGCACGGCATCCTTCACCAGTTTATTTTCATAAAGACTGCATACATCCAGCTCCTCTTCTGTCTGTGCATTTACCGCCGCATTGTAAGAGTAGTAGCAAAGGGTATATACACCAGTCTGATAATCCATATAAACGCTGTAATAATTCTCTTTATCTCCGGAAATAAAATCCATCAGGCTCAGGGTGTTTTCCATTCCTCCCATAACGCCTCTGGTGCCGTCAAAAATCTGTTCCCCCAAAGTTCCGTCCTTCTTGTAAAGGAAAATCCCCTCCCAATTCAAAAAGGCATAAGTGTCCTCTCCAGCCTGGCAGATTCCTCCTCCGGCACTGTTTTCATTTTCTCCCAATGCCACGGTTCCCGTCTCCTGTCCGGTTTGGGTATCATAGAGAATCAACCCTTTTTGTTCTGCGTCCAGGGTAATCAAAGTATTCCCGGACATGGCTGTCATTTTATCATTCGTCTGTACCACAGGATGATTTTTAAAGGATTGTTTTTCCTTTCCGGTGGTACTGTCATACAGTACAATATTGTCTGAATCCACATTTACAAAGGCTATATCCCCGGCCTGGTTTACATCCCAATAGTAAAGAAAAACGCCTCCGTTTTCCTGCTGGTATTCTGTATCCAGGACTTCTATAGGAAGCTGGGAAAGCTCCCCCTTTTCCGTATAGCGATACAGCTTCGTAGGGGTAGCAGGTAAAAATAATTCTCCATCCTCTGTCATGTAATTTTGGTCTTCACTGTCCTCTTCCTGAACCTCTCCTTGTACCATCAGGTAGTAATTTTCGTCCTGGCCTTTCCGAATACCGCTTAAATATTCACCGTCCTGTACCAGACCCTGGGCCCAGTTCTCCTCCTGCTTATCCCATTCTTCACCGCCTGTATTGGTATAAGAATATACCTTGGTGGCGCTTCCTGTTCCTTGACTGGTAAGTATTTCCAATTGTTTATCCTGATTTAAAAAACAGGTTCCATAGCTTTCTTCCTGACTCCAGGGAATCTCCATTTCCTCTTCCACATAACTTCCCTTAGGATTACTTTCCTTTTGGGATTCTTCTTTCTGTCCGCAGCCTGCAAATACTCCTGCTGTTAAAATTCCTGTCAAACCTAGACTGACAAACCCTTTCCATCTCATATATATAAAACTCCTTTCTTTCCTGATGTGGTTTTCTGCTGTCTATGATAGCAGGGTTTTCTCTAAAAATCTTTAAAGACCCATAAGAATTTTTGGAGATTTTTTAGAGATTTCTGTGGTAAGATATAATACATACTGAAAGAAAGGAAGATTACCTATGCGTTTATTGCTGATAGAGGATGATATACAGCTTTGTAAGGCTCTGCAGGTACATTTTCAGAAACAGGGCTACGAGACAGATATGTGCCACAACGGAGGGGAAGGTTTACTATATGCCCTCCAGACTCCTTATGACATTATGATAATCGACAGAATGCTGCCAGAGGTGGATGGCCTGACTCTGCTGACTGCTATCCGGAAAAACGGAATCCAGACTCCCATTATTCTGGCTACAGCTATGGATTCTCTCAATGATAAGGTGGACGGCTTAGACTGCGGAGCTGACGACTATATCACCAAACCCTTTGCTCCGGAAGAGCTGCTGGCCCGTATCCGTGCCCTGACCCGAAGGCCCCCTAAGCTGACCTCCTCCTCTCTTTTGACTTGCTGGGATTTATGTCTGGACACAGAAAAACTGGAACTTTCCGGTAATGGAAAAGGTATCTCCCTTTCCAAAAAAGAAACCGCTCTGCTGGAAATACTTATGAAAAATAAGGGACAGGCTTTGAAAAGAGGACTTCTTTTGTCTTATGTGTGGGGAGCGGATGCTGAGGTAGAGGAGGGAAATCTGGACAATTACATATATTTTCTCAGACGCCGCCTCCGTTCTCTGAACAGTTGTGTACAGATAAAAACTATCCACGGTTTGGGGTACCGTTTGGAAGTAGAAAAATCAGATACAACATGATGAAAAATGCGAACACCACAGTATACTGCCATGCTATCTGGAGGCAAATACCCCGATGCAAACATGCGGGGCATCAATCTAGCGGCGATGCAAGCATCGGGGTGTTAGACCCTTGCGGCAGGTCTACGTTCCACTTCGGTCGGTGCTAAGCGTATTCCACCGGCACACAGCACCGCCAAATGGACATGCAAGCATGTCCGCTTGGCTCGTTGTCCGCAGGAATAAAAAGGAGGGTTTTTTATATGTTTCACAAACTTCAGAAGCGGTTGACACTGCTGTATACCATTACTACAGGAGGTATTCTCACTGCCATTTTACTGGTGTGTTTTTTCTATATGAAAAGCTCTCTGGAAGCGAAAAATGAAGCTCTTTTTACCAGTCTTTTCTTGGGGATTTCCGGTATTTTCCAGACAGAATCTGTTCTGTCTGACACCTGGCTGGCCAATGCTGAAACAGCCAATGATTTGATAATCCACATTGAAGATAATGGAACTCCCCTGTTTTTTCCAGGTTCCTGGGAGCCTCGGACCCAGAGGGCGGAACTAATTAAACGGGCACAAAACCTGGCCCAGGGCTCCGGAAAAAAACTGGTTTCCGGCTCTCCCACCTCCCAGCAAAGTCCGATTCTATATTTCAACGGCGACCATGGGGATTCTTACACTGCCATGGTTCTCACCTTGTCTGTAGACAGCAAAACCCGCTCCCTTCTGGTCATCCAGGATATTACTGCCTCTGCCCGCCAGACGGTACTTCAGGGCGTGTTTTTCTTAGTGGTAGGCAGCGCCGGCATTATCCTTTTATTTTTTGCAAGCTGGTATGCAGTAGGCAAAACACTGGTTCCTTTAAAAGAAAGCCAAAAGCAGCAGGCCGAATTTATCGCTGCTGCTTCTCATGAGCTTCGCTCTCCTTTAGCTGTCATCCAGGCCAGCGCCTCTGCCCTTCGGACAGACCCTCTAAGTGCTCCTGCCATGACCTTAAACATTGAAAAAGAATGTGTCAGAATGGGAGCTCTAATCAAAGACTTACTGGTACTTGCGGCTGCTGATTCCAAAAGCTGGACTCTTTCCTTAAAACCCTGGGACGGAGATACGCTTCTTTTAGACGTATATGAAACCTTTGAACCCTTATGCCGGCAAAAGGAAATTCCCCTGCATTTATCTATTCCCCAGGAGGAGCTTCCCAAAGCCCTCTGTGACAAGAACAGAGTGATACAGATTCTCACTATTCTCATGGATAATGCCATCTCCTATACTCCTTCTGGAAAATCCATTGAGCTGCAGATAAGCTTTCAAAAAAAATTTATCTGCTTTACTGTAAAAGACCATGGGAAAGGTATTCCAAAGGATGAGAAAAAATTTGTTTTTCAGCGCTTTTACCAAGGGGACCGTTCCCGAAAAGAAAAAGAGCATTTTGGTCTGGGCCTGTCCATTGCCAAAGAACTGGCTAAGCTGCACAAGGGGGACCTGCTGCTTGCCGATACGCCCGGGGGAGGCTGCTGCTTTGTACTGAAAATACCGGCATTTACAGATTCAAATACCCCGATGCAAGCATGCAGGGCATCAATCTAGCGGCGATGCAAGCATGTCCCCTTGGC
>CABSEJ010000038.1 GCA_902476765.1 uncultured Blautia sp. | reverse complement strand
AGGATTTGGATTACCATAGACGTAGAGGGAAAGGGAGAAGACCGTCTGCTGCTCCTTTATGTGGAGGATGACGGGCCGGGATTTTCTAAGGATGATTTGGAAAAAGCCCTGAGACCCTATTATGGACAGGAACAGGAAGGGGAACATTTCGGCATTGGTCTTTATATCTGTGCTAAGCTATGCAGGGCCTGCGGAGGAACATTCAGCATTGCCAACCGACTGGAAAAACCAGGGGCCATTGCCTCAGCTTCCTTCCGAATTTCATAATTCTTTTGGTTTTCTTTCGGAAATATAGGAAAAGAATAGGAAAATATGAACTATCATAAGCCTATCAAAAGGAGCTGCTGCATGAAACATATTTTGAGAATATTTATACATTTTATTGCTCAGTCTGCGTCGCTTTGAGCCTGAGGTCTCAAAGCTATCCTGGACAAATTCGCATAAAATGTATAAATATTCCTGATATATGTTTCATGCAGCAGCCCCTAAAGAGAGAGGAGACTGAGAGATGAAGCTGAAAATTCAGGTGAAGGATTTAGACAAATATTATGGAAAAAAGCATGCCCTGGACCATGTAAATCTTACTATCGGGCCGGGGATGTTCGGACTTTTGGGAAGAAACGGCGCAGGAAAGACTACGTTGATGAAGACATTGGCAACGCTTCTGAAAAAGCAGCATGGACAGGTGAAAATCTGTGGGATTCCTCTGGAGGAGGCGGCCCAGGTGCGGAGAATAACCGGGTATTTGCCTCAGGATTTTTCCATGTATCCCAATATGACGGTATATCAGGCCATGGATTATCTGGGGGTCCTTTCCGGTCTTCCAAAGAAGATAAGGAAAAAACGGATTCCCCAGCTTCTTGAAAAGGTGAATCTGTGGGAGGACAGAGGAAAAAGGGTAAAGGCATTGTCCGGCGGCATGAGAAGGAGGCTGGGGATTGCCCAGGCTATTCTTCATGAACCAAAGGTTTTGATTGTGGATGAGCCTACGGCTGGTCTGGACCCGGAGGAGAGAGTACGGTTCCGGAACCTTCTGGGAGAGATGGCCCAAGACAGAATCGTAATTCTGTCTACCCATATTGTAGGGGATATTGAGGCTGCCTGTGAGGACATTGCTGTGATGGATGAAGGAAAGATTCTGTTTCGTGGCACAGTGGAGGAGCTGGTGGATACAGCCAGAGGAAAGGTTTACACCGCCCAGGTCAGCCGGAAGGATTTGCCCAGGCTGAAACAGGAGTATCTTGTGACAGAAATCCGTACTGTGGGGAATAATGCCCAGGTCCGGTTTCTGTCGGATGAGAAGCCCTTTTTTGAGGCAGAAGAGTCTCAGGCCGGAGTAGAAGACGGCTATATGTATCTGATGCAGGGAAAGGCAGGTGGCCCGGATGTTCTTTGAATTGCTGAAAAAAGAGTGCGGCCAGACCCTGAAGAGCCTGATTTACTGGCTCTATCTTTTCTGTCTGCTGGTGTTTTTTTACAGCCAGATGGGAAGCGGGAGCTTTGACAATGTTGCAAAGCCTGTGCCGGGAGAGGAAGGAAATTACGGAACCGTGATTTCAAAGGAAGAAGACAAAATAATGGAAAGCACACTGGGAGAACTGGCTAATAATCTGGACCAGGATTCCTGGACAGTTTATCCTGTGGGCTTTGCCAAACATGTCACCTTAAGCCCGGAGGAGAAACAGGAGATAGAGGAGATTTTTCAGGACTGTACCGGACTGAACTTAGAGGAGGCCAGTCAGATAATTGCAGACAGCTATACCCAGGTTCAGGGCGGTGCCATTATGCAGACCAAGGAGATTGCCATAAAGCCGCTTTCTTCTCTTACCTATGAGGAGTTTCAGAAGCAGATGGAAAAGGTCTGCCAGATTCTTGGGCCGGGTTCGGATTACGAGTACCAGTCCTACAGTCAGGGAGTGGCGGTGCCAGCTACCTATGAACAGGCTTTGGAACGGTATGAAAACCTTATGGAAAAGGATAAGCTGACAGGAGGCTATGCCAGACTGTTTGCAGATTATGTGGGAATTGCCCTGGGAATGCTGCCGGTTTTTGTAGCGGTGACAAGATTTTTAAGAGACAAAAGAGCCCAAATGGCAGAGCTGGTTTATGTGCGGAAGGTTTCCTCAGGAGCTGTTGTACTGAGCCGTTATCTGGCTATGGTGGTGATGATGCTTCTGCCAGTGCTGCTTCTGTCTTTTTATTCTCTGTCCCAGTGTATGGCTTATGCCAAAAGCACAGGCACAGATATTGATTATTTCGCTTTCCTGCCTGTGGTTTTTGGCTGGCTGCTGCCGGAAATTCTTGCAGTATCCGCAGTAGGAATGTTTTTTACAGAGCTTACAGACACAGCCCTGGGGGTATTGGTCCAGGGAGTCTGGTGGTTTGCCGATATTTTTACCGGAGCAACAGGAGGACTTTCTACAGGAAACTTTGGCATGCATTTAATCCTGCGGCATAACAGTATCATGGGCTATGATGTATTCCGGGACCATTTTCAGGAATTTTGCCTGAACCGGGCAGGGTATTTTCTGCTGGCCTTGGCTTTGGTGGTGTTAACGGTATTGCTGTATGGAGAAAAAAGGAAAGGAAGGTGGAATTTCTATGGAAAGATTCGCAGCTTTAGTGAAAGAAAATCTGCGGTTTCATCTGCCCATACCCTTCGTTCTTAGCCTGGGGCTTGTGGTTTTGTCTCCTCTTTTTGTGGGAATCCGGAATCTGAGCCCCCAGGAGACGGCAAAGGTTTTGGAATATGTGCTGGTGTTTCTTGGGATTTTGCTTTTTCCTCCTGTTTTTCTTCCGGAACAGAATCCGGAGGTTCGGGATTTGCTGAGAGCCCGGTATACCTCTCTTGGTACTTTGTACGGAATACGGGTTATCCTGGCTCTTTTGTCGGCTTTGGCCCTGACAGGGGTATATCTGGCTGTTCTGAAGGAAGGAAACTGCAGCTTTGAGCTTTGGAAATCCTATGGGGGAACCATAAGCGGCATTGTTTTTCTGGGAGGCATAGGAATTTTTGCTTACGGCCTTACCAGCCAGGTGGTTATCGGATATATGATTCCTCTTCTGTACTATGTGCTGTGTATGGGGGCGGGACCAAAGAAAATGGGTGTGTTTTACCTCTTTGCCATGACACAGGGAGAATTTTCCTGGAAAATATGGCAGGCGGGAGCCGGAGTTCTTCTTCTGGGAGCCGGGATTCTGCTGCAGATGAGAAAAGATAGGTAAAAAAGAAACAGAAAAGACTGCCGGAATCAGGATGGGGTGACCTGATACAGCGGTCTTTTTGTCCTATAGATGCGAAAATGGAGGGGGCAGACTGTAGCGGGAGAGACCGCAGCTATGCTGGTAGGAGGAGCCTATGTTCTGGGAGCTTCTGTGAAAAAGGGAATGTGGGACTGGAAAGGCCATCGGATGAGCCTGAGCCAGCATCTGGTGGGAAGTATTTTGACAGGCGCAGTGGCTTCTTTGTTCTTTAGCCTGATGTTGATACGTAAGGGAGCTCAGACTGGAACAGCCTCTAAGTGGGGTGTAGGTTTCTTTTTGGGGATTACGGTTTTATGTTTTTTAGTGAGCCGTGGATGTGAGATAGCAGCCAGGAAAGCGGAGAAGAAACAGGAGGAAAAATATGAAGAACTCTAGAAAAAAGCAGGACGTGGAATTGATGAAGCTTTATACGGCTGTGGATAATATACAGGGAGAAATTATCAGAGAAGCCTTGAAAAATAAAGGGATTCCTTCTGTGAAACAGGATTTAGGACCGGGCGGGGTTATGAATCTGTACACCGGAAATTCCCGGTGGGGAGAAGAAATTTATGTGGCTGCAGAAAATCTGGAGCATGCCAGAGAAATCCTGGAGAATATAGGTCTGGAAGACAGGGGAGAAAAACAGGGATGAAGAATATGAAAATGAAGATTGCCCGGATGGAAAAAAATCTTTCTCAGCTCCAGCTTGCAGAGCAAGTAGGGGTCACCCGGCAGACTATCGGGATGATTGAAGCCGGGGAATTCAATCCTTCACTGAAACTCTGTGTGTCCATATGCCGGGTATTGGGATGTACTCTAAACGATTTGTTTTGGGAGGAATGATTCATTTTTGTGAGTAACTACGGGGCTGCCGTAAGAAACGAAAAATCGCTTTTGCGGCAGCTTTACTTGTGTCAGGATACCCCATGACTTTATCGCTCATACATAGCTCTCCTTTCTGATTTTGGCAAAAGAAAAAGCAGGAAGTCCGTTTCGGGATTTCCTGCTCGGTGGTGCTACTGTGAGGGTAGCGGTTATTCAGTTTTCAATGGCTGTGTTACGCAATAGAAGCCCATTTTTGAGGGCAACGGTATAAAATACCGTCTTTGCGATTTTGACGTTTAAAAAGCCTTGTAGAATAGGCGTTTTAAGCCGCCTACTGCGTAACAATACAAGGCATTTTCAAAGTGACAAACTGGGATTTGTTTATTTCCCATGATATTGTCTAATTTCATTTATCAAAAGAGTAATACCATATAAACCACAAACCAGAAGAATTATATCCTCATACGCATTAAAAATAATTGATTTTATCCCAGTCAATCCCCATACTGTTAATAGAGTAAGAAGCACTTTATTTTTTCTCTTATACCCTGCATATATAACTATACTCAAACTAACAACAGGGCAAGGCATAATATGTGTTACCATTTGTGGATAATTATTCCCCAACATAACAGAAATCAAAGGGTATAATAAATAAAGCACCAATAATGAAACTTGCCATAAATTAGGCTTTTCAAGTCTATCATCTCTACTGTGATAACATTCTTATAAAAACAGAATACCACATACAATATACAATGGTAATGCAAAAAACTTTTGAATAGGTTCAGTTCCATAATACGCAAAAAATGTAATTCCTATAAACAGATTTACGATTCTTTTCGTTTACCCCATCATCGATTCTAACCTAACGAATTTGCTGTTCTCATTATATCATACCTCGCCTGTGTTTCCTATCCCTATTCAACAAGGGCAATCAGCTTTTTCTGACTGCCCCTGTCTGTCCTGACGCCTTATCTGTTTATCTTAAAATTCTCCACGACAGCATGAATTAAGCGGCGTTCCATGAAGTGTTTTTTATCGGAGTGCTTCAACAAGCAGTTTCTGGTTTTTGATACGGTTGCTCTCGCCTGTGAGTTCATCACCTCAATTCAAGCGCTCGTTTAAAGCTGTGATTTTCTTGGCTTCTGTGGCTGTTCTCATGCTCTGCACCTCACTTTCTGTGGTTTTATTCTCTCTGTCCTTAACAGATTAACCCTTTTGGTCCTTTGTACACTGAAGGTAAGTATTTTTGAGTAAGAAAAAGGAGGAAGAGAATAGAGGAATTCAATTGACAGTATAGTTAGGGTATGCTAAAATCTGAGCAAGTGAATTTTTTAACAATATAAAGAGTCGGCAACAATGAGGAAAGACATGAAAAAATATAAGAAGGCAATATTTTTACTGTTGATTTTTCTTATTTTTTGCCCTGTATTATTTCCGCAAGCAATGGGTCAAAAGGATATATCCTGTAATGGAATTTTTGACTCCGGTCTGCAGGCTTTGAATTCCCCGCAGGCAGTGGAAAGGCCCCAGAAAAGAGATGGTGGCTGGGACAGAAAAGGAAAGCTACAAGAAGCAGTATATGAGGCGGAGGTTTCTCATAGCTCGGATAAATCCTGGAAAAGAAATAAACGTATTGTTTATTCTATGAAGGATTTATCAGAATGCCAGTCCTATTCCCAAAAACTTTTTTGGAAGCCCCGGTATACCCTGAAGGAACAGGAAGCTCTGGAGAAAAAAGAGCAGCCAGTGTCCCAGAATCCTTTGCGGGCCCCTCCTTATTTTGCAGAGGAAACAGCGTGAAGATGAAATTGCAGAAAATAAGGAGTGGAAAAATGAAGCAGACCCATAGAAGTAAAATTGTAGTGGTAGGAGCCGGAAATGTGGGAGAGGCTATTGCCTATACCTTAATGGTAAGAAAACAGGCCAGCGATGTTGTCATGGTTGACGTTAATGCAGACAGAGCTAAGGGAGCGGCTATTGATATTTCCCATGGAACCAGTTTTCATAAGCAGGTATGGGTAAGACAGGGCGGTTATGAAGAATGTTGTGACGCCCAAATTATCATCATCACTGCAGGCATTGCCAGGAAGCCGGGACAGACCCGCTTAGAACTGGCAAAGACAAATGTATCCATTATCAAAAGCATTACAGAGAATATTATGAAATATGCGGATAATCCCCTGATTCTGGTGGTATCCAATCCGGCAGACATTCTGACTATGGCGGTACAGCATGTTTCAGGTCTTCCGGCAAGCCGTGTAATCGGCAGCGGAACCTCACTGGATACTGCCAGGTTCCGCTATAATTTAAGCGCCAAACTCCATGTGAATGTGGAGGATATTCAGGCTTATATTTTGGGAGAACACGGGGACAGCCAGGTAGCTGTTTGGAGTTCCGCTACAGTAGGAGGCTTTCCTCTGGAAGATTATGGAGCGCAGATGGGAATTTGTCTTGACAAACAGGAAATTGCAGAACATACTAAAAACGGCGGCGCTGAAGTAATTGGTTTAAAGGGCGCTACCTTTTACGGAATTGCCATGGCGGTATCTACCATTGTAGAAACCATAATGAAAGATGAAAGTGGGATCCTGCCTGTATCCCATGTGCTGGACGATAGCTTTGGCCCTTGGGCGGGTATCGCATTTTCTCTGCCCTGCCGCATTGGACGAGAGGGAATCCAGGCCGGGCTCAGGGTTCCTATGGATAAGGCAGAGCAGGAGGCCATGAATCATTCTGCCAGGGTATTAAGAGATTTCTGGGAACAGGTAAAAGAACAATAAAAAGGAGAAGCTAAAATGGATAAGAAAGAATTTGCATTGAAGCAGCATGAAGAATGGGAAGGAAAAATAGAAGTTATCAGCAGGGCCAAAATCGAGACACCGGAAGAGCTGTCTGTTGCTTATACACCCGGAGTTGCAGAGCCCTGTTTAAAGATTTCCGAGGATGTGGATTTATCTTATAAATATACAAGAAGAGGCAATATGGTAGCCGTTGTCACAGACGGAACCGCAGTGCTGGGATTAGGAGATATAGGACCGGAAGCAGGTATGCCGGTAATGGAAGGAAAATGTGCCTTATTTAAAACTTTTGGTGATGTAGACGCCTTCCCTCTGTGTGTGCGTTCCAAGGATGTGGATGATATTGTAAAGACAGTAAGTCTTTTGGCCGGCAGCTTTGGAGGAGTAAATCTGGAGGACATTTCCGCTCCCAGATGTTTTGAAATCGAGAGAAAATTAAAGGAGTGCTGCGATATTCCCATTTTCCACGATGACCAGCACGGAACTGCAGTGGTTACCGCCGCAGCTCTTATCAATGCGCTGAAGCTGGTAGGAAAGAACCTGGAGGATATTAAGGTTGTAACCTCTGGTGCCGGAGCTGCAGGCATTGCCATTATTAAGCTTCTGGTGAGCCTGGGCTTAAAGCGTGTGGTAATGTGTGACCGCAAAGGCGCCATCTATAAAGGAAGAGAAGGCTTAAATGCGGAAAAGCAGGAAATGGCTGAAATCTGCAACCAGCAGATGGAGAAAGGAACTCTGGAAGAGGTATTAAAGGGAGCTGACGTGTTCATCGGCGTATCCGCACCGGGAACGGTAACCCAGGATATGGTGAGAAGTATGGCAGACAAGCCAATTCTGTTCCCAATGGCCAATCCGGTTCCGGAAATCATGCCGGATTTAGCCAAAGAGGCGGGAGCTGCTGTGGTTGGTACGGGAAGAAGCGATTTCCCCAACCAGATAAATAATGTTCTGGCTTTCCCTGGTATTTTCAGAGGGGCTTTGGATGTGCGGGCTAAGGATATTAACGATGAGATGAAGGTAGCTGCTGCATATGCCATTGCAGGTCTGGTAGAGGAAGACAAGCTCTGCCCGGATTATATCATTCCAAATCCCTTTGACAAGCGTGTGGCTCAGGAAGTAGCCAAGGCCGTGGCAGAGGCAGCCAGAAAGACCGGAGTGGCAAGAATTTAAGCAAGAGAGTTTTTTAGAAACTCCTGCGCCGGAGGCAGCGGCCATAGGCCCTGAAAAAACGGCTGTTACAGAGCCTTGGCCTGTATTGTATTCTTTTGGAAGCAGTACGGGTGAAGGCTCTTTCTTTTATAGTTTTCCTTTTTGGAAAACTATGGTAGAATAAAGATGCCGAAAATAGGTGAAAAGGTTAGGATTACATATGGCAAAGAAAGTTTATGCGGTAAAAAAAGGGCGGGAAACCGGTATTTTTTCCACCTGGGAGGAGTGTAAACAAAAGGTACACGGATTTCCGGGAGCTCAGTATAAAAGCTTTTCCACTTTGAAAGAGGCTCAGGACTATCTCCAGGGGACTATAAATCGGGAAATGCCGGAAATTTCTCCGGAGGAGGTCTGTACAGCTTATGTGGACGGCAGCTTCGACCAGTCCCGGAAGGCCTATTCCTATGGCTGTATTCTTTTGTATCAGGGAAAACGTATAGAAATGAGCAAGGCTTTTTTCCAAGGAGAGGATGCAGATATGCGGAATGTGGCGGGAGAGCTGGCGCCATGGCTGCCATGGCATACTGCAGGGATAACGGGATTCCGTTGCTGCATTTATATTATGATTACCAGGGCATTGAGTCCTGGGCTACAGGAGAATGGAAGCGAAACAAGCCGGGGACTATCCGGTATAAGGCTTTTTATGACAGCCTGGATAAGCTGCAGGTGGTTTTTCATAAGGTAAAGGGCCACAGCGGTGTGGAATTAAATGAGGCTGTGGACAAGCTGGCAAAGGCCGCATTAGGACTATAAACATAGAGAACAGGGGGTTTTTTACATGGTTAGTCAGAAAGTAAAAATTATAAATCCGTCAGGACTTCATTTGAGGACGGCAACGTTTCTATCAAACAGTGTTTTGAAATACGATGCAACTCTTCAGTTTGAGTATGAGAAAAACGATATAAAAGGAATTGTAAATCTGAAAAGTATTTTAAATATTGTGGCTGCAGGTATCCGGCAGGGACAGGAGCTTACCATTACCAGTCAGGGAAAAGAAGAAAAGGAAGCCCTGGCTGCGGCGGTAGCCGCAATCCAGAGCGGATTGGGAGAGAAGCTCTAAAGAAATTTTCGGTTTGGATACCCTCAGTGTACAAAGAGTCGTTTCGAACATTTAGACACTTGTACACTGAGGGTGTTTTTATTTTAAACTGACCCAGTCACGGCTACGCCGCATCTCTCAATCTGAAGGCTGAAAGTTTAACCTGGACTGTGATGCTGAAAATAAATGAGACCGTACACTAGATACTGGTTATGGTATCACAGCACCGGAAATCCGTATCTATGGTATTGGCTAAGAGCCGGACCTTCAGATTCCTTACCCCGCAGATACCTTTAGGATTTCCGCCGGAAACATTCAGGTCCTCGGGAAGCACGAATTTGATGCATTCCACCCGGATATCTCTGCAGCTTGGATAAGCATGGGCAGGTACGGTGATAGTCTTCAACCCCCTGGGATGTTCCATTCCCTTGCAGTCTGTTTCTGTCAGGATAATTCCCAGAGCTACCCGTTTTCCGGGGCATACATTCTTAATGGTGACGCTGAGCTCCAGGATGCGGCCCTGGGATTCCAGATAAGTGTCTCCCAAATCCAGGGATAAGGTGTCCTGACAACCTTCGATAGTAAATTTCACAGGTACCGGACAGGGCTCCGGAGTGACTACTTCTCCGCAGTCTACCTGAATTACAGGGGAGGGGAAGTCCACCTGGTTACCTTCATCATCGGAATAAGTGATGGACTGGTTGATTTCTTTCATACCTGTGGAAGAGGAAGTATGGCGAATGAAAAATTCCAGAGTGGCTCCCTCATTTCCGGAAACCCCAAGCTGGGAAATCTTCCACTGAAGCGTGTTGAAGTTAATGGTAGTGGCAGTTCCTACTGTAGGAGGACTGACGCTGGTAATGGAAAACTCCGGATTTATCACCTCGTCAATGACAATATTGGTAGCTCCCGGTTTAGAAATATTGGCGGCCAGGCTGGCGAATAAGTCTTCCAGTTCTGTCTCATCAGGGGTTACTGCAACATGAGAATCATCCGGGTCTGTAGCCCAGTCGTTCAGGGTGCTGACGTCAATGCCGTCAGCTCCTATGAGTCCGATACAGTAGATAACAATACCTGCGGCCCTGGCTGCTTCAGCCACAGGAGATGGAGGCGGGCCGGCGGTAGTTTTTCCGTCTGTGAACATAACAATTACTTTGGCATTAGCGGACAAAGGGTCAAAAAGCTGCATTGCCTTACTGAAAGCGGCTGCATGGTTGGTGGAACCTCCTGCGGACAGAGCCTCCACAGCTGCCTTTAAGTCTGCGACAGATGTGATAAGCTGTGTGTCTGCAGTTGCCGAGGAAGAAAAACTGACAATGCCGATGTGGCTGCCGGAACCGATATTTCCGTCTTTAGCGCTGTCTGTGGATTCATCGATGATATCGATAAAGGTTTCAGCCCCAAGCTTCATGTTTTCCAAGGGTGTACCGGCCATACTGCCGGAACGGTCCAAAACCAGGACAATATCTGTAGGGTTAGTGGAAATATCGGGAGCCGCTGTCAGGGCCAAGGTCACCTTTACTGTGCCCTGGCAGTCTATTTGAGATAAATTGATTTGTTTATTTACATTCGTGATACCCATTTTATCACCTCCATAAAAGTATTGGGAAGCTCTTCCCTCTTTATACTATGATGCCGGAGTACGAAAAGTCATACTTTATGGGGATAGGATATAAGATGTTTTTCGGAGATGAAGCCTGTGTTTAGAAGCAGCATTCCAGGCGCTGTTCCGCTCTATGCCAGTCAATCAGATGGAACCAGTCTTCAATATAGTCGGCTCTCCGGTTATAGTGCTTCAGATAATAGGCGTGTTCCCACACATCCAGGTTCAGGACAGGACACTGCCCCCGGGAGAGAGGAGTATCCTGGTTGGCACTCTGGGTAATGGCCAGCCCGTCCCGGCACAGTACCAGCCAGGCATAGCCGGAGCCGAAAACATCCAGGGCTGTTTTTTTGAAGCAGGATTTAAAGTTATCCAGACTTTGAAAGGATTGGGAAATCAGGCTGGAGAGACAGGGACCGGGGGACATATCCTTATAGTCAGTCATGCTCTCGAAGAAAAAGCGGTGATTGTAGACACCTCCGGCATTGTTCTTAAACGGTGTCTGCAGGGCGGGAGGAAGACAGGAGTTGTTCATTAGTATTTTATCCAAAGACCAGTGCTGATATTGAGGATTTTCTTCCATAAGGGTATTGAGATTGTCAATATAGGCCTGTAGATGGCGGTCGTGGTGAAGCTCCATGGTTTTTTCATCAATGTAGGGCTCCAGGGCGTTGTAGGCATAAGGGAGAGGGGTGTTGACAAAGGGATAGCACAGATTCATAGAGAACTCCTTTTTAAAAATTTACAGTACATGCTATGAAGAAAACAATAGGTTTATTCCTGGGAGCAACGAGACAAGCGTATATAGCCCAGGCTGCCTTCTCTGCTGCCAGCGGCAATTTCCCTTGTGTTCGCATGCCCATCTGGCGACTTTCGCAAGAGGAGAAAGAAAGACTGGCACTTGATTTGTCTTCAGTCTCATATTATAATGCAAGGCAGATATAGTTTGCACTAAAAACAAAAAGGAGAACATTTGCATGCTTCAGATTAAACATATATGTAAGGAGTACCGGACAGGAAATCTGGTGCAGAAGGCTTTGGATGATGTGAGCCTGAACCTGAGAGAAAATGAATTTGTGGCAATCCTGGGCCCTAGCGGCTCGGGAAAAACCACGCTGTTAAATATCATAGGCGGTTTGGACCGGTACGACAGCGGAGATTTGATAATCAATGAGATTTCCACTAAAAATTATAAAGACAGGGATTGGGACTCTTATCGGAATCATACCATTGGTTTTGTTTTCCAGAGCTATAATCTGATTCCCCACCAGACCATTCTGGCCAATGTAGAGCTGGCTTTGACTATATCCGGAGTAGGAAAGGCAGAGAGAAGAAACCGGGCCCAAAAGGCTTTAGAGCAAGTGGGACTGGGGGAACAGGTTCATAAAAAGCCTAATCAGCTTTCCGGCGGGCAGATGCAGAGAGTAGCTATTGCCAGGGCTTTGGTCAATGACCCGGATATTCTGCTGGCAGATGAGCCTACGGGAGCCCTGGACAGTGAAACCAGCGTTCAGGTTATGGATTTACTGCGGGAGGTGGCCCGGGACCGCCTGGTAGTTATGGTAACCCACAATCCGGAACTGGCCCAGGAGTACGCTACCAGAATTGTAAATTTAAAGGATGGGAGCATACGCTCTGACACAAATCCTTTTATTGTGGAGGAAGAAGACAAAAGTAAACCGGTGCACAAAAATATGGGGAAGTCCTCGATGTCTTTTCTTACGGCTTTGTCTCTGAGCTTTAACAATCTTCGGACCAAAAAGGCCAGGACACTGCTGACCTCCTTTGCCGGCTCTATCGGAATCATTGGTATTGCCCTGATTCTCTCTTTGTCCACAGGAGTCAATGCCTATATTCAGAGTGTGGAAGAGGAAACCCTTTCTCAGTATCCACTTCAGATACAGAGTACAGGGATTGACCTGTCTTCCATGATGCTCAGCAATGCAGGAGGAGAAGGAGATGAGTCCGGTGATATAAAGGTGATTCAGATGGTGACAGACATGTTTTCCACTATGGATTCCAATGATTTGAAGTCTCTGAGAGCCTATTTGGAAGAGGGAGAAAGCGGAATAGAGGAGTATGCCAATGCTGTGGAATATTCCTATAATGTGGTTCCTCAAATCTACCGTCAGGAGGAAGACGGGGTACGCCAGGTACACCCGGACAAGTCTTTTGATTCTCTGGGTTTCGGTTCTTCTGCAGGTTCTAACAGTCTGATGTCATCTATGATGAGTACAGATGTTTTCTACGAGATGCCGGAAAACGAGGACTTATACAAGGGGCAGTACGAAGTGAAAGCAGGCCGGTGGCCGGAATCCTATAATGAGTGTGTGGTGGTTCTTACTTCTGGGGGAGGAATCAGCGATTTTATGCTGTATTCCCTGGGGCTTAGAGATGCCATGGAACTGGACGAAATGATTCAGGCTTTTATCAATGAGGAGGATGTACAGGCTCCGGAAAATATGGGAACCTATTCTTACGAGGATTTGATTGGGACTTCTTTTAAGCTGGTAGACAGCGGAGATTATTACCAGTATGATGCTCAGTACAAGGTATGGACAGATAAAACAGATAACAAAGAGTATATGGAACACCTGGTAAGCCAGGGTGAAGATATACAAGTAGTGGGAGTGGTCCAGCCTTCTGAAGACGCAAACGCCATGTCCCTCAGCGTGGGTATCGGCTATCCGGCTTCCCTGACCAAGCATGTGGCCCAGAAGGCGGAGGAAAAAGAGATTGTAAAGCAGCAGCTTGCACATAGAGATGTGGATGTGTTTACCGGAAATACTTTTGGAGAAGAGCAGGAGCAAAAGGGGCTGGAAACAGAATCCCTGTTTAAGGTGGATGCAGACGCTTTGGGAAATGCCATCCAGTTTGACGAGAGCGCCTTTTCTCAAGCTATGTCCGGTGGAATGGACCTGGGGGCAGTTTTCCAATCCGGGGGCAATGCCCTGGAGCTGCCTCAAAATATGGATTTAAGCGGTCTGTCCCTGGATATTCCCGATATGCCCCAGATGAATCTGGAAGAACTTTTAGGCGGACTGGATTTGTCTCTGTCCCCGGAAGGAATGGGGCAGGCGGCGGCCAGCCTTTTGGAAGGCTATCAGGAATATGCCAAAACCCATCCGGAAGCAGATTATTCTAAGTTGGGAGAGGCTTTCCTGGACTATTTGCAGACGCAGGAGGCCGGCAGTATTCTGGAAGAGGGAATCCGGGACATTATCCAGAACAGCGGGGGCTTTACTATTTCTACAGAACAGCTTCAGGCTATGTTTCTTGAGGTGATGACAGGTTTTCAGCAATACGTGGCAGATATGGGGTACACAGACAGTGAAAATTTTGACCAGTATATTTTAGAGTATCTCCAGACTCCCCAGGCTCAGGAAATTCTCCAGAAATGGTGTGGAGAGCTTTTTCAGATTTCTGATATAGAAATTCCCGGGGAAAGCCTGGAAAAACTGGCTGCAAACCTTACAGAGGGATATGGGCAGTATGCTGCTGCCAATGGCCTTCCCAATCCATCTGATATGGGAGCTTCCTTTGCAGATTATCTGGGAACAGAGGATGGTCAAAACAGATTATCCCAGAGTGTGGCAAAGATAGTAGATATGGAAAGCGTGAAACAGCAGCTTTCTGCTTCTGCATCCAATTACATGGAAGGAGTCATGGGTGCTTATACAGGAGCTATTTCCCAGGCTGTGGAGTCTCAGATTTCCGCTGCTATGGAGCAGGTTATGTCTCAGATTAGTCAAAATCTGGAGTCTGCCATGACACAGGCCATGACACAGGTAGGTGCCAGCCTGCAGGAAACCATGGGCAGTGCTATGAGTATTGATACAGAAGCTTTTGCCAATGCATTTGAGATGAATATGAGCCAGGAAGAACTGACAGAGCTCTTAATGTCCATGGGCAGCAGGGAAAATGCCTCCTATGAAGGAAACCTTCAGAAGCTGGGGTATGTGGACTTTGATATGCCAAGTGAGATTGATATTTACCCTAAAGATTTTGAAAGTAAAGAACAGATTGTGGAAATTTTGGATGACTATAATAACCGGATGGAGGCCCGGGGAAAAGAGGAGCAAGTCATAACTTATACCGATGTGGTGGGAACCCTTATGTCCTCAGTGACGGATATTGTGGATATTATCAGCTATGTGCTGATAGCCTTTGTAGCCATTTCTCTGGTGGTATCTTCTATCATGATAGGTGTTATCACTTATATCAGTGTATTGGAAAGAAAGAAGGAGATTGGTATATTGAGAGCCATCGGTGCATCTAAGGGAAATATATCCCAGGTCTTTAATGCGGAAACCGTGATAATCGGCTTGTGTGCAGGCCTCATAGGTATTGGTCTGAGCCTTCTTCTGCTGATACCGGGAAATGCACTGATTCATCATCTGGCAGGAACCAATGAAGTCAGCGCTGTGCTGCCTGTCTTACCGGGAATCATTTTAATTCTTCTCAGCGTTGTATTGACCCTTTTGGGCGGTTTGATTCCATCCAGAAAGGCGGCCAAGAGCGACCCGGTAACTGCTTTGCGGACAGAATAAGAAATAAATATATCGAAAAACGATAAAAAACTATTGAAATTCAGAAAGACTTGTGGTATTCTCTGAGTAACAAAAACAAAGGAGGATAATCAGGAGGTATCTTTATGAATTGGAGTAAGGACAAAAGTCTGATGCTGAGCAGAATCTGCATCTGGATTTTTACAGGGATTCTGATAGTGATGTGTGTGGCGGCCCCCTGGGTATACCGTTGGTTTGTAAACCTCAGGGGGTTTAGCGCCCAGGAGATACTGGCCTTTTTTCTGGCCACCAACTACAGTGTGGCAATACCCGTGGCTATAGCTCTGTACCTGATGAACCGTCTGCTGTCTAATATCAGCAGAGAAAAAGTATTTATCAGCCAAAATACCGGCTGTTTAAGAGGCTTGTCCTGGTGCTGCGCCGCTGCGGCTCTTATCTTTTTTGCCAGTGGTTTTTACTATCCCTCTTTTTTCGCTCTCTGTGTGCCTGCCCTGTTTATGGCGCTGGTGCTTCGTGTGGTGAAAAATGTATTTGCCCAGGCGGAAGAAATAAAAAAAGAGAATGACTATACTATATAAACAGCAGGCGAAGAAGAGAGAAAGAAGGAATGGAAGTATGCCTATTGTGGTAAATCTGGACGTGATGATGGCAAAACGAAAAATCGGAGCGGGGGAACTGGCTAAGGCCATTGACATTACACCCGCAAACCTTTCTATTTTAAAGAACGGAAAAGCAAAAGCCGTTCGCTTTACCACCCTGGAGGCTTTGTGCAGAGAGCTGAAATGCCAACCCGGGGATATTCTGGAATATGTGCAGGAAGAAGAATAAGTCCGTCCTGCAGCTTTTACCCATATAAATGTAAAATGAAAAGCCGGGGAAGGGATACCCCACCCGGCAAGGAGGAATGGAATATGGAAAATAAAGAGCTGGCAAGCGCTGTGGAAGGCTTGCCTTGTGAAACTGCGCCCTTTTTTAAGAAACTGGCGGTTGATAAATGGGACAGAATTTTTGCAGCTTTCTTTTTAATCCTGGGTTATCTGCTGTGGAAGGCAGATACGGCGCAATACTTTGCTATAGCTATGGCCGCTTTTACTGTGCTTTATACAGCAGTGGTGCTAAGCTATTGCTTTTTGAAAAAAATCCCTCTGACAGCTGAGAAAATGTTCTGGACTCTCATTCTTTTAGGCATTGGATTGTCTATGGGCTTTTACGGCGCCAATGATTCTTTGCAGTCCTATCGGCTTGTTATGCTGTATGTGACGGCAGCTTATTGGACTTTGGGCGTTACGGGAGGATGGGTGAGAAACAAAACCTCTTCCTGGGCTGTTTTAGATATATGGAACAGTCTTTTGGCTCTGCCGTTTTTGAACTTTTTCTGTAATATCCGAATCAGCACCCAGCTTCTGAAATGCCCCGGGAAAAAACGAGATTGGAGAATGGTTATCCTGGGACTGATTATTTCTCTTCCGGTCCTTCTTATCATTCTTCCCCTTTTGATCAGAGCAGATGCAGGCTTTGAGGAAATGGTAACTTCCATGCTTCAGCAGATAGATTTGTTTTCTTTTTTCCTGAACTGTTTTATGGCTTTTTTGTTCGGAGGGCTTATGTACGGCGTTTTATATGGAGGCGCATACCGGCGGCATATCAACGAAGAATTCTGTGGGCAGTTTTCCCAGTCTCAGGGAAGAGTTCTGCGGATTCTTCCGGACACGGCGGTACACACTCTGGGCTTTATTGTCTGTATAACTTATCTGTTGTTTATGGGGCTTCAGGGTAAATATCTGTTTTCCGCTCTTCTGGGAATCCTTCCGGAAAGCTTTACCTATGCAGGATATGCCAGACGGGGATTCTTTGAACTGTGCGTTATAGGAGCCATAAACGCAGGGCTTCTGTTCTTTATGAACCAGGTTTCTAAAACCCCCAGAAGGGAAAATAAAGGTCTTATACTGGCAAATGCAGCTCTGTCCCTGCTGACCCTGCTGCTTCTGGTAACTGCAGCAGGGAAGCTGGGCCTTTATATCAAGGCTTATGGACTGACCGTGAAGCGGGTGCTGTCCGCTTCCTTCCTTTTGTGGATGATATTGATATATGGGATGAATCTGATCCTGCAAAAAAAAGATATACCTATTATCCGCTGGGCTATTTTCTTGGGAGCAGTGATTTTTATTTTGCTTTGCCTGCTTCCGGTGGAGGCTTTGGTACAGTGGAGCCAGTATCTCAGACTCTAATCTTCGGAATGTTACTGACAGGCTTATATTTCGCCTGAAGACTTGCCTGAAACACCCTTTTCTCAGGTCAGGGCGGCCAGGGGACCGAGCTGGCTCAACAAGGCTTAACCAAGACTTTACAGAAAATTCACGGCTCTTTGATTGATGGGTACTTTCATACATTCTATAATAGCTTCTGTCAGGAGGGCAGCCTCCTGACAGAGAAAAAGGAGAGCGATGAAAGGAGAAACCAATGCTGGAGCTCAGACATATCAAGAAGTCATATGACAATGTGACGATTTTAGATGACATCAATTTAAAAATACAGGACGGAGAAATCATTTCTATTTTAGGTCCCTCTGGATGCGGAAAAACCACTCTTTTAAATCTGGTTTTAGGTCTTACTTCCCCAGACAGCGGACAGATACTTTTCGACGGCAAAGACATCACCAGGATGCCTATGGAAGAGAGAGGATTTAACATTGTATTTCAGGATTATGCGTTGTTTCCAAACCTGAATGTATATAAAAATATCACCTATGGGCTGAAAAATAAGCCTGATATTTCTACCAAAGAGGAGGTAGAAGAGTTTATCCGGCTGCTGGGCCTCCAAGAGCATTTGGACAAGAAAATCGAACAGCTTTCCGGCGGCCAAAAGCAGAGAGTGGCTTTGGCCAGAACCATGGTGATGAAACCGAAAATCCTTCTTTTGGACGAGCCTTTAAGTGCTTTGGACGGGGTTATCAAAGAGTCTATCAAAGAGAAAATCAAAGAGATTGCAAGAGACTTTCACTTGACGACTATCATTGTGACTCACGACCCGGAGGAGGCTCTTACGCTGTCAGATAAGGTTCTGATTGTAAATAAGGGACATATCTCTCAGTACGGCGCACCGGAGGAAATTATCACGGCGCCGGAAAACAATTTCGTGAAGGAATTCATCCTGAATCAGCTTGAAATCAAGAAAAATAATATCTTTGCTCTTTTTCATCAGGACTTTATGAGAAAGCCCCAGGCGGTGTAAGGCTATGATAAGAAAAGAGAGAGAAATCAAAATTATATATATGGTAGTTCTGGCGGTTTTTGCCATATTCCTGGCTGTTCCCATTATAAGACTCCTGGGGGAGTCTTTTGTGGGGGAAGCAGGGACAGGATTAACTAATTACATGGAGGTCTTAACAGAAAAAGGTTTTCTCCAGGCTTTGGGAAACAGTGTGACCGTATCTTTGTGCAGTGCTTTGATAGCCACAGTGCTGGCTTTTTTTATGGCGTATAGTATACAGTATACAAATCTCCCTAAGAGGTATAAGAGTTTTATCAAAACCCTGGCTTTACTTCCTATGCTGCTTCCTACCATTACCTACGGCTTTGCCATTATCTATTCCTTTGGAAAACAGGGACTCATTACCAAGCTTTTCGGAAGACAGCTTTTTGATATATACGGGTTTAAGGGACTTTTATTGGGCTATGTTATCTATACCCTGCCTATTTCTTTTATGCTGATTTTAAATACTATGGGCTTTATTGACAAGAAGTTTATGGTAGTGTCCAGAGTCATGGGAGACAGGCCCTGGCAGACTTTCTGGCAGACCATTATCCGGCCTCTTTTGGGTACTCTGGCTGCCTCTATGGTACAGTGCTTTTTCCTCTGCTTTACAGATTACGGAATTCCAGCCTCTGTAGGAGGAGAATATGATGTGGTAGCTACAGTGCTGTATAACGAGATGTTAGGAAGTATCCCTAACTTTAACCGGGGCGCCGTGGTGGCTATGATGATGCTGATACCTTCCGTGGTAAGCATTGCCCTGTTGAAATACCTGGAGAAATACAATGTACGCTACAGCAAAATTTCAGAAATTGAGCTGAAGAAAAATTCCGGAAGAGACGCAGTCTGCGGGATAATCTCCGCCTTGATTCTTCTTTCTGTGCTGGCGGTTTTTGCCGTGATTTTCCTGGTACCTCTGGTACAGGAATGGCCTTATCAGGTAAGCTTCACCCTGGAACATGTACAGGCGGTGCTGCAGGATAACAGTCTGGTAGGCGTATATAAAAATTCCATTTTTACTGCAGTCTGCACAGCCCTTCTGGGACTGCTCATTACCTATGGCGCAGCCCTGGCTACGGCCAGAAGCGGCCTTAACGGGAAGCTGAAAGGTGTCATCGATGCCATAGCTTTAGTGACAAATACCATTCCGGGAATGGTTATCGGAATTGCCTTTATGTTTATCTTTTCCGGTACCTCCCTGCAGAATACTTTTCTTCTGATTATCCTGTGTAATGTGGTGCATTTTTTCTCCACCCCTTACCTGATGATGCGGAACTCCCTGTCCAAGCTGAACAGCTCCTGGGAAACCACGGCTTCTCTTATGGGAGACACCTGGATAAAAACCATTGTGCGGATTGTCACCCCTAATATGACTTCTACCATACTGGAAGTATTCAGCTATTATTTTGTCAATGCAATGGTGACCGTAAGTGCAGTTATATTTATTGCAGGAGCCAGGACCATGGTGATAACAACAAAAATTAAAGAGCTTCAGTATTACACCAAATTCAATGAGGTGTTTGTGCTGTCGCTGCTTATCCTGGGAACCAATCTTATTGTGAAGGGACTTCTGGGATATGTGATAAAGAGAAAAGAGAGAAAGGAAAAATAAAAATGAAAGCAAAAAAAGTATCTGTAATATTATTGGCAGCAGCCCTTTTAGGCGCCAGCCTTTCCATGAGCGGCTGCGGGACTTCCGAGGCACAGGCCGGCTCTAAGGATGAGCAGGTGGTCATTTATTCCAATGCAGACGATGAGGCAGTGGAAGCCATGAAGAAAACACTGGATGAAAACGGCTATGAGGGGAAATATCTGTTCCAGACCTTCGGAACCTCTGAGCTGGGAGGAAAGGTTATGGCAGAGGGAACCAATATAGAAGCGGACTTGCTGACCTTAAGCACCTTTTACATAGACGCTGCCCAGGAGGAACAGAGTATGTTCCAGACACTGGATTTTGATTATACCTTACTGAACAGCCAGGACCAGAAAGATTACTGTGCCCCTATTACTTCCCAGGAAGGAACCATTATTGTAAATACCCAGGTTATGGAAGAAAATAATCTGGATATGCCAGATTCCTTGAAGGATTTGACAAAGCCGGAGTATAAGGATTTGGTCTCTGTTACAGACATTAAAAGTTCTTCCACAGCATGGCTCCTGATTCAGGCTTTAGTGAGTCAGTATGGAGAGGATGGAGCTAAGGAGGTGCTTTCCGGTATATACGAAAATGCAGGTCCTCACATTGAATCCTCCGGTTCTGCTCCTCTGAAAAAGGTACGGGCAGGAGAAGTAGCCGTAGGATTTGGACTTCGGCAGCAGGCGGTTGCAGACAAGGCGGAGGGTCTTCCGGTGGACTTTGTAGACCCTACAGAAGGTAATTTTTCACTGACAGAATCTGTGGCAGTAGTGGACAAAGGAGAAGATACCAATCCGCTGGCTCAGGAGATGGCAGAATGTATCATCACCAAGGGCAGAAGCGAATTGCAGAAATATTATCCCAATGCAGTATATGAAGGGGAAACCACTGATGAAGCCAATAGCTCAGCCTATCCTCAGGTGTTCCCGGAACCGCTGACTTTGGGTTTACTGGAGCAGCATCAGGAGCTGTCCGAAAGCTGTAAATAAAAAGAATTTAATCAGATAAAAAGAAATGGCAGGCAAAGGAGATTAAAACGAAATGCAGAAGTATAAATTATTGACCCCGGGCCCTCTTACCACCACAGAAACCGTAAAAAAGGAAATGCTTTTTGACCACTGTACCTGGGATGATGATTATAAAAAAATTACCCTGTCTATCCGGGAAAAGCTTTTAGAGCTGGCCCACGTCAGTGAGCCGGAATACACGGTGGTACTGATGCAGGGCAGCGGAACTTTCGGAGTTGAGGCAGTCCTTACCAGTGTACTGGGAGAGGGAGAAACCCTGTTGATTGCAGCCAATGGAGCTTATGGAGAGAGAATGGGAGACATTGCAGCTCACGGAAAAATACCATATCTGATGTACAGGGAACAGTATGATAAGGTTCCCTCTGCCGAGAGAATCCAGGCCATATTGGAAGAGCATCCGGAAATCACCCATGTATCCATGGTACACAGTGAAACTACCTCTGGAATTCTCAATGATATTGCCTCTGTGGCCAAGGTAGGCAAAGCAGCGGGAAG
>CABSEJ010000037.1 GCA_902476765.1 uncultured Blautia sp. | reverse complement strand
GCCTTGTAATCTTTATTCTTGGTATCACAATATTTACCCGGTTTTTCAGAGGCAGTCCTCCCGGAAAGCTCTCCAGGGTTTTTCTTCCCATAATCACCACTTTTCCCGTGGTGGTTGTCCTGAAAAATTTCATATCTGCAGGAATACTCACCAACAGTTTATTATCTTTCCCGATTCCCCAATTGGAATCTGCAGCAACAATTAAATTCATAATTTTCTCCTTTTCCTTCTCCGGATGTATACTGTATCAGTCCTGTTTCAACGCCCGGACTCCTATAAGCCCCACGCACTTACA
This sequence comes from uncultured Blautia sp., assembly GCA_902476765.1. GTDB lineage: Bacteria > Bacillota > Clostridia > Lachnospirales > Lachnospiraceae > Blautia. The sequence continues at coordinate 21,603 of CABSEJ010000037.1, read as the reverse complement.
CTGCAATGGGGATATTTTTAATCTGAGGCCCTGCCTGGTAGTTCTCCACTTTTAAGTCATCCGTAGTAAAATCATAGAAATTCCGGATTTCTGGGTTTAGCCATACCTTCGGGGCGGGATAGGTTTCCCTGCTTATCAGCTCCCGGACCACAGGCACATGTCTGTCATAAATATGGGCGTCTGCAATCACATGGACCAGCTCTCCCGGCACCATATCATTGACCTGAGCCACCATCATCAAAAGAATGGCATACTGGCACACATTCCAGTTATTGGCCGCCAGCACATCCTGGGAACGCTGGTTCAGCACCCCATTCAGCACCAGGCTGTCTCCCTCCCGGGTCACGTTGTAAGTCATACTGTAGCAGCAAGGGTCCAAAGCGCCGGAATGAAGGTATTCAAACTGATAAAGATTGGTCATGATTCTTCTGCTGTAAGGATTTTCCTTTAACTGCTTCAATACATAATCCATCTGGTCCACAGATTCACCTTTATAGATGAATTTTCTCCCCACCACATCTCCGTAGCAGGTTCCGATAGAGCCGTCTTCATCGGCCCAGGCATCCCAGATATGGGCGTTTAAATCATGTATGTTATTGGATTTTCTCTGATATATCCACAAGATTTCATCCATACAGGTTTTCAGGGCTGTCTTTCTCAGAGTCAGGGCCGGAAATTCCTTCCGTAAATCATAACGGTTCACCACTCCGAACCGTTTGATGGTATAGGCAAATTCTCCGGTGTCCTCCCATTTTGGACGAACCTTCTCTCCCTGTGTATCTGTACCGTTATCTAAAATATCCCGGCACATCTGAATAAAAAGATTATCCGCTAAGCTCATGCTGTTCTCCTCTCTTTTCCCGTGTCTGATAGGTTCTACAAATTACAGCAGCACCGTATTTTTTCCATCCTGTCTGGCAATGCAAAGCTTATTCCCGGCGCTGTTTTGTTTTCGCCCATTATACCACGGGGAAAGATGGGGCGCAATGGAAAAGAAAAAGGGGCCGGCTTTCCTGCATAGGTCAAGCCTATGTATCTCCTCAAAGGATTTCCCCGGAGTCCTCTGTTCCCAGAGCCATCAAAAAGGTGTCTTTAGGAACCGCCAGGCCATCGGTATAATAAAGTACCGTGCCGTCTTTTTGTGCGAAATACTCTTTTTCTACTTTGCCAAAGAAGTCTTCCATATGCCCCAGCAGGTCTCCCTTTCGGAAGCTTTCTCCTGCTGTCACTGCCGGATACCACAGTCCTTTCTCCTCTGCATCAAGGTAAATGGCTTCTCTGTATACCTTCTGACGTTCTTCCTGCTTCTTTGCCCCGAAATCATATATTCCCAGATGCTGTATCAGCAGCTTTAAATTCCGCTCATAAAGCTCCACCCATTCCGGCTTGCAGCTATGGGAATGTTCGATTTCTACCAGCAGTCCCGGCACATCATAATTGTGGGCAGCGTAACTATATTGTCCTCTTGTGGCTTCAGAAGCCACCAGATAAGGCAAATCCAGGGCCTTGGCAGCTTCATAAGCACAGTCCCTCACCTTTGGGGCAGTGGTATAAAAAACAAGAGGCGTCATAACTTCCGTATTGGAACCGCTGTGGAAATCAAAAATAAAATCCACATAAGGAAAAATCTCCGTCATAAAATACCAGGCGATTCTCTCTCCGGTAGTACCGTCAGCCTTTCCCGGATAATGCCGGTTCAGATTAAACCCGTCTTCCGGGATAATCTCTACTGTCCTTGCCCAGAATCCACTGGTATTGACACAGGGAAGCAATAAAATATTTCCCTCCGTCTGAGACGGATTGATTTGGGATGCCAGGCGGATTACCGCCGCAACTCCCGGATACTCTCCTGCATGAATCCCCGCCGTTACCAGCAGGGTTTTGCCCGGCTTTTCCCCGCAGATAAAGGTTGCCGGTATCTTATACCCCGGTACGCCGGGTTCCAAAAAAATCTGTTTTTTCTCACCGGGAGCTAATTCCTCCCCGCATATTTTCCACATATATTTTTCTCCTTAATTCTGATATAAAATCCTCTCCTTTACGGACTCCAAATCACTGGCTTCAGTCAGGCTCTTAAATGCTTCCCAATCAGCATCCGGAGTAAACTCTGCAGAAACATTCATCAGGTCCGCACTGCTGTAGGCATTCTCATAAATTCCCTGGGTTTAGCCGTACATTTCCCCGAATTCTTCCCGGCCTGCGGTTTTCCAGAAGCTCTGATACAGACGGAAAGCCTCTCCCTCCGGCCGAATCATATCCTCATGTCCGGTGACTGCGTTATACATTGCGGCAAAAGCCGGGCCAATCATGGAAGCGTATTTTCCTTCCATATAGTCGAATTTGGGGTTGCCGAATCCGTCGTCTTCCTTTACTGCCTGGAAATTTTCTTCCGAAAAACAGTCTATCATGCCCACGATGGCATTCTGTCCCCAGCTCTTTTCCCCGTCGTTAATAAGGTCCACCAGGCCGTTCATGCCATAGGAAGAAAGCACGGCATCATAAGGTCCGGCCTCCAGGGCTGCTTCCAGGTTTGCTTCCCCTTCTTCGCTGCTGATAAAACCTGGAACAACTGTGATGGAAATATCAGAATTTCCTGTGTCCAGGATTTCATTTTCAGAGGAAGCAAGGATTTCTTCCACACTTTTACTGTAGGTAAGCTGTTCCAGAGTGCCGAGAGTCTCCAGCATTCCCCTGGTTCTGGAACTGTGCATGAAATTATCTATGTAGGAACCGCCGCTTAAAATCAGATAGGATTTCGCCCCCTTTACCTGAGCGTAAGCAGCCATATTGTTTCCTGCTTCCTCTTCCGCCTCCGGATTAGGGCCAATGGTTCCCAAAAACCAGGAATTGTCTTTCACCGCCTGGAAATCCTCATCGCTTACGGGTTCCCGAACCGGCAATATAATAAAGCTCTTCCTCTTCACAGGCGGCCACTGCTCCCTGCAAATCCTGGGCATAGACAGCGACTCCGATAATATGCTGAATATTATCATCTTCCACTCCTTTGCCATGTTCATCGGTATCATTCTTTTTACCGCAGCCTGCAAAGACAGACAGAAGAGTAACTGCCAGTAAAAACAGCAGAACCTTTCTTCTTTTCTTCATTCCTATCCCTCCCCTATTGCTGCCCTTCTTTAAAAAGGTGACACGCTGCCTGATGTTTTGGCCCCACATTTACCAGTTCCGGTTTTTTTGTCCTGCAGATTTCCATGCACCGGTCGCAGCGATTCTGGAAAGGACAGCCTTCCGGCACGTCTAAGGGACTGGGCGCCTCGCTTTCAATACTTTTAATCTCTTTGGTAAAATCCATTCTGGTAGAAAAAATTGCACCCAGAAGGGCCTGTGTATAGGGGTGTACCGCATGATTCCGAACCTGAGTGCCCGGCAGCACCTCTACTACATTTCCCAGATACATCACTGCCACCTGGTGGGCAAAGGACTGAACCAGTGCCACGTCATGGCAGATAAAAACAAAGGAAATCCCTTTTTCCTTCTGCAGTTTTACCAGCAGCTCAATAATATGGTCCTGGACAGAAACGTCTAATGCGCTGGTAGCCTCGTCACAGACAATAATTTGCGGTTCCAGGGCCAGGGCTCTTGCAATCCCCACTCTCTGTCTCTGTCCTCCGCTCATATTATGGGGAAAACGATAGACATATTCTTCCGGAAGGTCTACCAGCCGGAGAAGCTCTTTTGCTTTTTCTTCCTTCTGAGAACGACTGATTTTTCCGAAATTCATAAGGGGCTCAGTTACAATATCCATCACCTTCATTTTCGGGTGAAAGGCTGCGCTTGGGTCCTGGAAAACCATCTGAATTTTCGGACGAAGCTGACGAAGTTTTTCTCCTTTGTATTTGGTAATATCCTCTCCCTCAAAGAGAATCTGTCCCTGTGTAGGTTCCAGGATATTTACAATCATTTTAACAAAAGTAGATTTGCCGCAGCCGCTCTCTCCTACAATCCCCAGGGTTTCCCCCTCATAAACGGACAAGTTGATATCGTTGCAGGCCGTCAGCGTACGGCCCCCGGCGGCCGGAAATTTTTTTGTAATATGTTCTGCTGTCAATATGATTTTGTCAGACATATCTCTTCCCTCCCATATCCGGTACACAGGCCAGCAGATTCTTTGTATAATCACTTTTGGGATTTCCCATCACTTCTTCTCTGGTTCCTGCGTCTACGATTTTTCCGTGCTGCATTACAATCAGCTGGTCCGCCATATAGGCAGCCACCCCGATATTATGGGTAACCACAATCATTGCTGTATCATAAGTTCTGCGCAGCTCCATAAACTGGCGGACAATCTGTGCCTGGATGGTTACGTCAAGGGCGCTGGTGGGCTCATCTGCAAGGAGAAGCTTTGGCTGAAAGGTCATAGCCATGGCAATTCCCACACGCTGCCGCATACCTCCTGATAGCTGAAAAGGATATTCCTTCATAATGTTCTCTGCATTGGGCAGATGCATCCGGGAAAGCATTTCCTCAGCCTTTGCCCAGGCTTCTTTTTTTGATATTTTCTGATGGGTACGGATATATTCTACAAACTGGTCGCCGATTCTGCGGATTGGGTTAATCATGGCGCCGGAATCCTGAAAAATCATAGAAATATCCGAACCCCGCAAAGCCTTCCACTGGTCTTTTTTTAAATCCAGCACAGATTTCCCCTGGAAGACAATATCTCCTTTTTCCACTCTTCCGCCTCCGGGCAGCAGTCCTAAAACCGCACGGATTACTGTTGTTTTTCCGCTTCCGCTTTCGCCTACAATGCTGACGATTTCCCCTTTCTCCATAGAAAGACTGAAATGTTCCACCGAAGGAGTCTTGCTTTTTCCGTATTTAATTTCAATATCTTTTATCTCTAATAAACTCATAACGCTCCTCCTTATTCATCTTCCCTGGGGTCCAGTACATCACGCAGGCTGTCACCCAGCAGATTGAATACTGTAACCACAATCAGGATGGCAAGACCGGGAAAAATCATTACCCAGGGAGCGTTCTGCATATAGGCACGTCCTTCGCTTAACATCAGACCCCATTCCGGCGTAGGGGGAGTAGCTCCAAAGCCCAGGAAAGAAAGGCCGGCAAGCTCCAGCATCATGCCTCCTATATCCGTAGAGGCTGTAATAATGAGAGTAGGAAGTACAGTAGGAAGCATATAGCGGGTCAGAATATATCCCGTTCTGGACCCGGTTACACGGGCAGCTTCTATGTAATCGTCATGCTTCATTTTTAAAACAAGGCTTCTGGCCATACGGGCATATTTTGTCCAGCTGACCAGCCCTACGGCTATCACTGCATTGGTAATACTTGGCCCCAGAATACCTGCCACTGCAATAGCCAGAACCATACCAGGAAAGGCAACCATCATATCTGCAATCCGCATGATAACGGCGTCTACCCAGCCGCCGAAATATCCGGCGACAATTCCAAGAATACTTCCCACTAAAAATATAATCCCTACCAGTGCAAAGGTAGCCGGAAGAGAGGAACGGGTGCCGTAAATCACTCTTGAAAACAAATCTCTTCCCAGCTTATCCGTTCCGAAGAGATGTCCGTCTCCCGGAGCCTTCAGGGCTTCTGTTAAAACCGCTTCTCCAGGGTCATGGGTCGCAATCAGAGGTGCGAAAACCGCCACCAGTATGATTCCCACTGCCAGTATCAGATATAGGGTGAACATTTTATGTTTGATAAATATATTTTGCTTCTTCATGGCCTTACCTCTTCTCTCTAATCCGTGGGTCCAGGAATTCATAGGATATATCTACAATCAGATTGATGACCATATAAATCAGGGCAATCCAAAGCACAAATCCCTGTACCAAAGGATAATCCATCGCTGTGATAGCTGTAACTGCCAGGTTTCCAAGTCCCTGGTAGCCGAAGATTACTTCCACCACCGCAGTACCGCCAAGCAAAGAACCCAAAGACAGACCCAGCATAGTTACCAGAGGCAAAAGGGCATTTGGAAACACATGCCGCCATAAGATGGTTCGCTCACTTAATCCTCTGGCCCTGGCGCCTGTGACATAATCCTGATTCAATTCTTCCAGCACCGCCGTTCGGACCTGCCTGGTATATTTTGCCGACATAGCGAAGGCCAGGGTTATGGCCGGCAAAATCAGCTGCTTAAAACCACCTTCTGTAGAAACCGTGGGCACAAGGCGCAGCTTCAAAGCCACTACATAGAGCAGCAGCAATCCCACCCAGAAGTTAGGCATGGAAACTCCGAAAAAGCTGACTCCCCGCACAAGAAAGTCTATGGGCTTTTCCCGATAAACGGCGGAAAGCACACCGAAGGGCACCGATACCGCCAGCATAAGCGCCAGAGACAGAAGGGAGAGTTTAATCGTTGGCATAAGCCTGGATAACAGAAGGTCTGCCACCGGCCGATGCATGGAAAAGGAATTACCAAAGTTTCCATGCAGACAGTTTGTCAGCCATGTTCCATACTGTTCCAGGAATAGTCGGTTAAGTCCCAGTTCCTCCCTTGTCTCATTGATTACTTGTTCCGAAGGCATGGTACCGGTACTGGCAAACATAGTAGTAACCGGGTCTCCCGGAGAAATGTATATCAGCAGAAAAGACAGAAAGCTGACTCCTACCAAAACAATAAGAATCTGAAGAATTCTTTTTCCAATTTTTTTCATATTTTTTATCCCTCAATTCAAAGAAAAGACTGCCCGTGAAACATAGAACAAGCGATTCTCTGTTTGCTTTTCGGGCAGCCTCCTGACTATCTTTTGTTTACTCTGCCGGCTTAATATCTGTAGTCAGCCAGTAGTAGTCAAAGGCCGGAATTTCTGCTCCCGTTACCTTGGATACATTGCTAATCATTGTTGAATTATAATAGCCGTGAACCAGCACAGCACAGTCGTTGATGAGGATTTGTTCCATCTCCACAACCAAATCCTTTCTTTCCTGTTCGTCAAGAGAGGAAACGAACTGTTCATAGAGCTTGTTAAATTCCTCATTGTCATAGCTGCAGTAATTGGTAGCGTCTGTATTGTCTGCCGTAAAGAAATTATTTCCGCCGTCTCCGTACCAGTTCAGCAGGAAAGCTTCCGGGTCTCCGGTTCCCACAGTAATCCAGTTGGAATTAGTAAGGTCATAATCGCCTTCCTGCATCTGCATCCATAATGTATCGCTGTCCAGAACATTTACATTACAGCCAATGCCTACAGCAGCCAGCTGTGACTGAATACCCTCTGCAAAATCACTGAGACAGCGGTTCTTGTAAGTATCAAACTCAAGGACTACATTCTCGCCGTTAAGTTCCCGGATACCGTCTCCGTCTGAATCCACGATTCCGTTCTCATCCAGAACCTTCATGGCCTCTTCCTGGTTATAAGCATAAGGATTGGTAAGTTTGTCACTGTCATAATCCAGTGTATCCGGCAGAACTCCCGGACCGTAGTTATACATACCGCCTACCGTAGTGTCACACAGGGTCTGGCCGTCTACAGCCATAAATACGGCTTGTCTTAAAGCGTCATTGGTCAGGATCCCCTGGAAATTCACCAGAGCGAACCCTACTCTCACACCGGTTTTTTTGGAAACGTAAAAGTCATCATCATTCTCAAGTTTCTCCAAATCACTGATGGTGGTTACATTTTCCGTCAAGTCAATATCTCCGCTCTCAATAGCCATGGCCTTTGTGGTATCATCCTCGATAAACATCATGGTAACACTGTCATAAGGCACTTCGCCGTCCCAATAATTCTCGTTTTTCACCAACTCTCCGCTCTTGCTCAGTTCATCAAAAGAATCCAGCATATAAGGGCCTGTACCCACTACAGATGTAGTATATCCTCCCGAATGGTCTGCGTCTGTCAAATCTCCTTCCACATCAATGATGGCATAGAAGGGGAAGCATAAAGGTCCACGTAAATCCGCATAGGCTACATTGGTCACGATTGTCACCGTATTGGCCTCTGTGTCAGCCTCAATACTTGCCATATCCACATACTGTCTGGGTGTGGAACTGTAATCAGTACTCTCACACACATTGAACAGCCGGTTCAGAGAGTCTGCCACTGCCTGGGCGTCACAGGGATTGCCGTTGGAAAACTTGACGCCGTCTCGAATATGAAAGGTCCAGGTTTTGTGGTCCTCTGATACTTCATAGGTATCAGAAAGCCATGGGCTAATCGTAGCGTCATCATTAAATTTGTACAAAGCCTCGGTAATTCCCCATCTCATCCCCTGCCAGGCTGCATTCTGGTAAGCGGCCGGGTCAAAAGACGTAGAATAAACATAACATCCGAAATTCAAATGTTCACCTTCTCCTCCGGAGCTGCTGCTTCCGGAATCTGACCCTGAGCCTCCTGAAGAACCGCAGCCGGCAAGGGCCCCTGCGGCCATAGTTGCTGCCAACAGCATTGCTAAAATACGTTTTTTCATTTTCAAGTCCTCCTGATTTATTTTTCCAATTATTCTCCGTTCCGGCATATTCGAGAGCCCAAAACTCTTTCGCCCAGTATAGAATGAAGCAGAATCCTGCAAAGCAGGATTCTCCGCCTGGGTTGGGTCGCTTTAGCGACATAACTCCTCTCCAACCCAGTGCGTTCCTGCCCGGAGGGCTTTTTGTTCTATAGAAAATTCAGAGGCATTTCCTATACCCAAAAGAGAACTTTCCTTTAATAGAACAAAAAAAAACAGCCTGCACAAACAGACTGCTTCCACTCTTATAAAAAAAGAATCTTTCACGTACTTTCACTTATCCTATGAATTCATCCCGACTTAAGAGTTCTCATCTGCCGTGAGAATCATCCTAAAAAGATATAAGCAGTTCTCCTGACTTCAGTTCACCGCACCAGAACCCCTTCCCAAAGCTTACGCTTCAGTGGTATCTTGTCCTGGCGCTCCCTGTTACAGTGGCGGGACCGCATCGGATTTGCACCGATTTCTCTTTTCATACGCAGCTCGTTTCTCCTGTCTTCTGTTTCCTGAACCACAGAAACGAAACGAGCCTTGTAACTTATATCCCTCGTAGATATTGTATATAATTGGTATTTTCACTATATCCCCCTATACGGGATTTGTCAACCATTATTTGAGGGGGGAAACAATACCGCACAAAAAATGCCCTAAGAAGCCTTCAAACCATCGAAACATCATGATTCAAAAGCCTCTTAGAGCATAGATTCCATTTAAGAAAAGATATTTAAAATTCCACTGGATGTAATGAAAATAATGGCAATCAGTATCGGAAGTACATATTTCACCAGCAGAGACCACAGAGGTGCAAGACCGAATTTTACGGTCCCCTGGTTAGTAATCTCTTTTACTGCATTCTTAGTCTTCCATACCCAGCCAATGAATACACAGGCCAGAATTGCTCCGATTGGCAGAGACACGTTGGAAACCAAATGGTCCGCCAAATCGAAAATACTTTTTCCCAGAATCTTTACATGGCTGAGGGAGCCAAAGCTTAATGCACTGGGGATTCCTACAAGAGTAATCAGGATACCTGATATCACAGAAGCCATGGTTCTGGAAATTTTAAAGGTATTCACGGCAAAGGATACCACTACCTCCAGGTAAGCGATACTGGTTGTAATAGCTGCAAACAATACCAGGATAAAGAAAATTATGCCAAATACGGTTCCGGCCGGCATCTCGCCAAATACGGTCGGCAATGTCTGGAACATCAGGCTGGGACCGCTTTCCGGGTCAAAACCAAAGGCAAATACTGCCGGCAAAATAGCAAATCCTGCAAGCATAGCTACCAGAGTATCAAAAAATGCAATGCTTCCTGCGCTGTTTACCACCTTTTGGTCCTTTCCTAAATAAGCGCCGTAAGTGATAGTAGCACCGGTACCCAAGGATAGAGAGAAAAATACCTGGCCCAAGGCCGCCAGAAAAATATCCGGCGTCAATTTAGAAAAGTCCGGCTTCAGGAAAAATTCAATACCGGCTCCTGCTCCGGGAAGCGTACAGGAACGGATGGCAATGATGATGATACAAACCACAAGCAAAGGCATCATAATCTTACAAGCGCTTTCAATACCCTTCTGAACCCCTCTCAGCACAATCAGCACCGTAAGTACCATAAAAATTACATAATAGAGAATCTGGCTTCCTGTATCTGCAGTAAAGCCCTGGAAAAAGGCAGCTCCATCCCTGGATTCACCTGTAACGGAAGCCAGGATATAGCGAACCACCCAGCCGCCCAGCACTGCATAGTAGGACAGACCGATAAAGCTGGTAATAACAGCCAGAATTCCTACCCCGCCCCATTTCTTGTTCAAAGCCTTATAGCTGCCAAAAGCATCCTTGCCTCCTGCACGTCCAATACTGATTTCCGCAATAATCATTGGAATTCCCACCAATAGGATACATACCAGATAGACCAGCACAAAGGCTCCTCCTCCGCTTTCGCCTACCAGCATAGGGAATCTCCACAAATTCCCCATACCTACTGCAGAACCTGCTGCCGCCATAACGAATCCCAGACTTCCGGACCATTTGGCCTCTCCTTGTTTCTTGTTTGACTGATTACTCATTTTCTCCTCCTTCCACGGCAAATACAGAGCATTGGCACCCTTCCCCCAGCGTTTTTTTCTTCCATAGGAACGCCATTTCCTATGAGATAAAAAAGAAGACCGCTTTGCAGGATTCTCCGCCTGGGTTGGGTCGCTTTAGCGGCATAACTCCTCTCCAACCCAGTTCGCTTCTGCCCGGAGGGCTTTTTAATCTACAGGAAATTCCTTTGAATTTCCTGTAGATTAAAAAAGCTCCCACCCTCAGGAAAGAATTCACTTTCCATAAGGGTGAGAGCATATGCTTCACGGTACCACCTTACTTCATCTCTGCTTGCTTGCAGAAACCTTATCAGGTACGGCAATCCTGTCTGCGGATTACTTATACCCCGGCGCTGTAATGGGCGCTCCCATCGCAGCCTATGCGCCTGTAACGCAGTCGGTGCGAGGCTCCAAGACCATCTTCTACCTACTTCCACGTACTTCTTTTCACCAACTGAAGCTCTCTTTCACGGTTCCGTAAGTATACTCTTCTTTTCTTTGCCGTTATGTTTTTCAGTTCTGTCTGTTAGTATAAAACCCGGAGCTATAACTGTCAATCTCTTTTTGAAAACTTTACATTTTACACAAAAAATGTTACGCTTTCTTAGTAATTTCATCTATGGTCCAAAAACGTATGCACAAAAATTTTTCTGTTTTTTTGTACATGCCGATAGATATTTTTTATTCAAAGAAAGGATGCTCTATGAAAAAATTTATCATTTATCTTCTGAAGCCCTTTTCCTTCCTGCCGGCCCTGGCTGTAATGTATATGATTTTCAGTTTTTCCAGCCAGACAGGCGTGGATTCAGGGAATCTCAGCCACAAAATCAGCTATGGTATTGTCACAGCGGCTGATAAGCTTTTAGACAAAAACCTGTCGGAATACGATAAGGAGACATATGCAGATAAAATTGAGCTTCCCGTGCGGAAGCTGGCCCATATGACTGAGTATTTTATTCTGGCCGTATGTATCTCCTTTCCCCTGTATGTCTACGGGCTCCGGGGCTTCTGGCTCTTCCTGTTTGCCGGACTGTTCTGTGTGGCTTTTGCCTGCACCGATGAATTCCATCAATCCTTTGTAGCCGGAAGAGGCCCCTCTAAGAGGGACGTGGCCATCGACAGCATAGGAGCCTTATTGGGGATTATCCTGGTACAGATTTTCTGCCACGGATTTACCGGCTCATCAAGAAAAAAATAAAGATACATCACCGCAGGGAAGGACTTCTCTCTCCCCTTTTTCATTGAGAATTTCCAGACGTCCGTCTCTGCGGATTTTTTCTGCTTTTACCACTCTTTCCCTATTTCCGTAGGAAATTTTCACTTTTCTTCCCGGGACAATATTCCGCTCAACATATTCCCGGGGAATTCCCGGTTTCTCCGCTTCTTCCAAAAGCCGATTCACAATTTCCCCTGCCAAACGGTTTCTGTCTATTCCCTGTCCCGGTTTCAAAACTGTCCCTGCCACATGTTCCAAATATTCCGGAAATCCCCCCTCAGGCGGATACAGGTTAAGGCCGATTCCTACCACCACAAACTCAATATCCCCGGTCTCAAAGTCCGTCACTGCTTCTGTAAGAATACCGCAGACCTTTTTCTCCTTCAGGTATAAATCATTGACCCATTTAATCCCCAGAGATACGCCGCAGACCTGCTCCACAGCTTTACATACAGCCACTGCCGCCGCTGCGGTGATTTCCAGACTTTCCTGAGCTGTCTTTTGGGGATGGAGAAGAACGCTTAAATACAGTCCGCTGTCCTTGGGTGAATAGAAGCTTCTTCCCCGTCTGCCCTTCCCGCCGCTTTGGTACTGGGCTGCGGCCAGGGAACCATGGGGCAGCTTTCTGGCCATGGCTTCCTGCTTCAGCCATTCATTGGTAGAAACCATCTCCTGGCGCACTTCCACCTGGACAGCTTTTTCCTGCAGCCATGGCAGGATTCCCTGCTTTGACAAAACATCACTATCCAGGTTCAAAGCGTAGCCCTTATTGGTAACTGCTGAAATCTGGTGTCCCTCCCGGCGCAGAGCCTGAATTCCTTTCCATACGGCGGCTCTGGAAAGCTCCAGACGGCTTGCTAACTCTTCCCCTGACAGATATTCTCCTTTATTCTCTTCTAAAATACTGAGAAGTCTTTCCTTTGTGGACATCCCCTGTGTGCCCTCCTATTTTTCCAGGTAAGAAAGAATGTTTGCATATACCTCTTCCTTCCCTCTTTCATTCAAAATTTCATGGCGCATACCGGGATACAGTTTTCCTGTTACCTTCCTGTATCCCACTTTTTTCAGAAATTGAAGCTGCTTTACAAATCTGCGGCCTCCGCCGATGCATGGGTCTTCCTGGCCTCCCAGAAAAAGAATGGGAAGGTCAGGATTTTCCAGCTTCCATCCCTTGGCTCTGTAGGCCTCTCTTAAAAGCTGAAAAAGCCCCCGGAAACCGTCCGCCGTAAAAACAAAACCGCAGTAGGGAGACTGGTCATAAGCCTCCACCACCTCAGGGTCTGAGCAAATCCAGGCAGAAGGGTTCTTCCTTCCGGAAAATCTGGCCGCATAAGGGCCAAAGGCCATGAAATGAATCTCCCTGCTTCTGTGCCGCCCGCCCAGAATTGCCTTCTCTGCTTGAGCTATCAGCAGGCCTAAACCGGCCCCGCTGTTCCTGCTGGGAGGTCCTGTCAGAATCACTTTCTGTGGCATTTTATCATAACACTTCAGATAATTTCTTACTACCAGAGTCCCCATACTATGGCCCAGCAAATACAACGGAATTTGTCCGAAACGCTCCCGTATCCAGCAGCTCACCTGATATAAATCTTCTGTGATTCCTTTCCTTCCGCCATTGTAGAAATATCCTAAATCCTGATTATCCCTCACACTCTTTCCATGGCCCCTATGGTCATGTATCACCGCAGCATACCCGTGGGCTGCCAAATATTCCATAAAGGGAAGGTATCGCTCCTTATTCTCACTCATACCGTGGGAAATCTGTACTATGCCTTTTATCTCTCCCTCCGGCTCTGTCCACAAAAGAGACAGCTTCAGCCCGTCATAGGACGATATGATTTCCCCTGTTTTGCTTCCTGCCATATCCCACACTCCTCTCTTCCAGACTCTCGTTGTTCTGAAATTTGAAAAGGCGGCTGCCTCCAGGGCCTCCGCCTATGTACTTCTCCGTGCTTGGTACTTAATACCATTTGTCAACGGAATTTGCGCTTATCGGTTCTGTACCGCCGCCCGGAGCTTTTGTGTCAGTACACTAGTCTTCTACTATCTCCAGAACATCAGCAGGACATGCCTTTGCGCAGATACCGCAGGCAATACACTTGCTGCTTACCGGTGAATCCTCTGCTTTTACCATAACGCCAAATGGACAGGCCTCCACGCATTTTCCGCAGCCGGTACATTTTTTCTTGTTAATCATGTAAACGCCCTTTGGATTCTGTGTGATGGCTTCCTCTGGACATGCCTTCGCACATTTCCCGCACTGTACGCATACCATTGGTTTTGCATCGCCTTTTTTATCCACAATCTGGATACAGGATTTATCCGGGTCAAACTCTTTGTAAAAGCTGGTGGAACAGGCTCTTACGCACTCCAGACATGCCATACATTTTGCGCCTTTTACTACCTTCAGTTTTTTCATAATGAATCCTCCGTTTTCCTTAGTAAAATTTTTCTGCGCTTTATGCGCCTCCGGGTTATACTCCGTCAGATAATTTTACCATTATACCGGGGATTCTACAAGCTTGTTTTACTTCCTGCTTTTCTCTTCTTTTTACAGCTTCAGGAACTGCTCCACATTGACGATAAATACCGTAGCTCCGCCTACGTCGATGCTCACCGGCGGGGCTGCATACCCCAGCACAGGGCCCTTGGTGCCTGCAGAGTAGGTTGGGTTAATGAGAACTTCTTTTCGTCTGGAGCACTCTTCCTTGATAATTCCCAGCACAGTGTCTACCTTTTCATCCTCCGTACCAATCATCAAAGTAGCGTTTCCTTTTCGCAGAAATCCACCGGTACTGGAAAGCTTAGTCACGCTGATTTTCTCCTTATTCAGGCGTTCTATCACAAACCCCTCGTCTTCCTTCCGTACAATTGCAAAAATCATTTTCATAAAGCAGTTACCTCCTTGTCTGACGGATTCACGCCGCCTGCTGCTATAGCTGCCCCACAAAAATCCTCTGACAAAAATATTTTCTGACAAAGGCCGCCCTTTCTGCAAGCTAATTTTGTATTTCATGGGACGGCATTTTTATTATGGACAATTATAGCACAAATTATTTCATAAGCCAAGTTTTTTGATAACCTGCCGCTGCATCTTCCAAGGGGTTCTGTCAATATAGCTGTCTTTGTTCTTCAAAAGAACCGCTGTAAAAATTTTTCTCTGTAATTTTCATTCCGGGCGTAAAAATCCGGAACTGGCTGTCCCATTGTCCGGAAACCAATTTCTCCAAAAGCAGATTGCTGCCCGGTACATAGTCCAGGGTACAGCGAATTAAATCTGCATTCTCCTGAGCCCACATGGCGTATTCCTCGGAGTAGCAGTCATAAACTCCTGTGTCTATAATATCCGCATTGGTGTAGGAGGCAAACCAGGAGCCGAAAATAGAAGTCCCGAATTCCATGCCGTATTCTTGGCACAGCTTATCTTTCATGGCTTTAACAGAGTATTTGTCCCCGTCACTGTCTCTGAAATACATATGTCCTTTCTGCTTCAGATTGTCATGCTGCATATGGTCTCTGTGAAGCAGCAGGGTAATGCAGTCGTCCACTCTGGGAATTACTATTCTGCAGGGAACTTCCTCCAGTTTCCAGGAGCCTCCGCAAAACCCATAGCAGCCAAAACGTTTTCCACACTCTTTGGCAGGCTTTTAGTCCTTTAATCCTCTTCCATATTCCTCACACATTTCAATGCCTCCCAAAGGTTCCCTGCGCTATTCACTCCTTCCGGTACCGGTTTTCCTTCCCGGTTCAGCCATATACTTCGGATTCCCGCCTGAGCCGGACACTTCACATCGCTTTCCAAAGAATCTCCGATATGGACCACTTCCTCTGGTTTATTCCCTGTTTTTTCCAAAGCATAGAGAAAAATCTCTTTTCTGGGCTTGGAATACCTGGCCTGCTCACTGGTAATGATTCCTGCAGGCTTTAACTGATATTTTTCGATTTCCGCCAGCACATATCTGTCATCACTGTTGGTCACAAAGTAAACCGGCAGTGACACCTCCTGCAAAAATGGAACTACATCCTCATAAACCGGAGAAGTACACCAGTGCTCCTCCATTCTTTCCAGAAGCTGCCGTGGATTTTTTTTACATTGAAATTCCTCTGCCAGACAATAAAAAGTTTCCAGGGCTACTTCCCTCTGGGTCTTAAAATTCTCCCCGTTAGCCTGCTCCAGCCTTTTTCTGTAATTTTTCCACCAGTAGCCTACCACCTGTTCCGGAGATTCTGCTATGCTATTTTTGTAAATATCCTTGATTACCTGCAGAGATATTGGGCTGTTCTCCTGGGCAGCCGTTCCGTAAAAATCCATAAAAACTGCTTTCAGCACTGCTTATATCCTCCTGTTTCTCAATGATTTAATTTCAGCACCATATCTGCCACACAGGCACCGAAATCTTCCAATTCTCTCTGGGAGTTTTCTAAATTCCCAGCCAGACCCACGGCCCCCAGTTGAAATTTGCTTGCTTTTTCCCCACTCATTCCGGAGCAAATCAGCATTCCCTTTGCCAGCATATGCCGCAGTATTTCCATAATAGCTGTATCCGTACCCCCTGTAGGAGACTGTGCCGTTACAAAAGCTGCTCCCACCTTATTTCTGAGATTGACAGAAAAGCTGCTATCAAACCAACGTTTTAACTCCCAGCTCATACTTGTAAAATATACCGGGGAACCAAAAATCACTCCGTCACATTGTTCCAGAAACTCTACATCTGCTTCCCCTTCCCGAATGTCCATACAGCGTACCTCAAGGAAAGAAAATCTGGACAGAATCCCATCCTCAATAAATTCTGCAGCCATTTCTGTATTTCCTGTCTGGCTGGTGTATAGAATTCCTATTTTCATTTTATTTCATCCTCCTTTTTCACGCTATTACAGAAATACCTGGTTTTCTCTTCGTACTCCTTTTAAAGCTCCCAACATGTTTTTCATCTGTTCCTGCATAGGAGGAGGCAGGATTCTGACCTTTTCCGGGCAATGATATACGCAGGCCATGCATAGGCAGCAGGCCTCTGTATCTGTCACAACCTCCCCCTTTTCCATCCGGATTGCTTCCGTGGGACAAACCTGGGCACATGTTTGACACAGATTACAGGCAGCCAGGGAAACCGGTGTCACAGGCAGAGAAAATTCCGGTTTATAAGGGTGATTCCCCGGCACCCGGACTTTTTGCCCTTGGTTTTCCTCCAGCTTAGCTAAAATTTTCTTTCCAAAGTCTCTGATTTCTCCGGCATCTTTTTCATCCGGTCTTCCCGCACCGATTTCAGGATTCATAGAGTGCTGGGCCACAAAAGCTCCGGAAGCTAAAATCTCGAAGCCGCAGTCCTCCAGAAGGTCGTTCAGTTCCAGCAGTGCATCTTCATAAGCCCTGGTTCCGTAGACAGCCAAAGTAACTGCTTTCTTTCCCTGCCCCTGAAGCTGCTGCAGTTTCTTCCCGGCTACAGCAGGAATACGTCCTCCGAAAACAGGAAGAGCCGCCACTATCACCTCTGCCTCAGGCTTGGCTTTCAAGTCCTCTTTTTTTCCCAGGTCCAAAAATCTCACCTGGTCTGCAATGGCTCCGGCCAAAATCTCTCCTGTTTTTCTGGTTCCTCCGCTGGGACTGAAAAAATAAAAATCCACATTACTAAGCATATTGGTTCCTCCACTTCTTTTTATTTGATTCCACTTCCTGTTTCAGAAGTCAAAAGCATATCCGTTTCAATCTGTAATCATTTTAATTACAGCTCGGTCAAAATAATTTTCTCTTGTGCCGCAACTCTCAGAAGATATCCCGTCTTTTATAGTCTTTTATAGTCTTTTATAGATGATGCTTTTATAGATAAGCCTTCTCTATGATATAAGCCATTATATCCTTTAAGCTATAAGCTTCCAGCACTTTCTCCAGAGCAGCCTGCGCCTCTTCCATTGGGGCTTCCAAAGCACCTTGAATATTGGCACCCACAAAGCATTTGGGGTTGGGATTGGGATGAAAGTCAAAGAGGCTGGCATCTTCTTCCTTCTGAACTGCTTTGTATATATCCAGCAGAGAAATCTCCTCTTGGACTTTGGCAAGCCGGCCCCCGGGCAGACCGCTTCTTGTGGTTATAAGCCCTGCTTTTTTCAGGCAGGTCATCATTTGGCGGATGACTACCGGATTTGTCCCCACACTGGCGGCCAAAAGCTCTGAGCCCGCATCTTTTCCCTGCTGTTCCAGCAGAGCCAGTAAAGCCATCAGATGAACGGCTACTGCAAATCTAGTGTTTATTCTCATATTATCACCTGTAATTATTTTAGTTACAGTTTGACTTTTTGTCAAGGGCCGCCTTCGGAAAATCAGCTGTCCCATTATCTTTATGCTTTAGGATCCCTGAACTTGTATTTGTCTTTTCCGAACCCATTGTCTGGAGTGCGGATAAAGTTCTGAACTGCTGACTCCATACAGAAATCCGGAAGCTCCGTGCAATATCTTCCCCTGCTGTTCCCCCATATTCACCGTCAATTTTTCGGTCTCTGAAGTAACCGTATTTCCTGCAGCATAAACCGTATCTCCATTCCCGGCAGGCCATAAAGCCGCTGCCGTCAAAAAGGCCAGTCCGCCGGATACCAGTCTGCTCCAGATTTTTTTCTTTCGCATAGTTTTCCCTCCTTGCATTGTTTGGTACTATTTTGGGATAAAACAAAGGCACATAGGAGGGGATATTTCTAAAAAAGGATTATTTTTCTAAAGAAATCCGATGCCTTATATCTCTCACATTCAATCCTTTTCTCTATTCATTTATATATTTTGTCGTTTTTATTATATTATATGCCGTATTTAATAAAGAATTCGGCTCATATTTTCGTTATAATTCTATAAAAGCAAAAAATGCTGCACATATCCCGCCGGCAGGAAAATGGACAGCAGCAAAAACCTGTCTTTCAAAACAGTAGGAGGTATCTATAGAACACATAAAAGAGGTTGCAGATTCTGTTATCCTACGGAATCTGGTTTATATGGCCCAGGAAGCCGCTGATAACTACAGCAGGCAAATGTATCTGGAACATGCAATAAAACTGATGAAGAAAAAAAGAGAGGGGAAACAGGCTATGAAATATAAACATATTCTTTTTGATTTGGATGGAACACTCATCAACACGGAGGAGGCAGTACTGAACACCTGGCAGTATACCTTAAAAAAATATCATTACACCTATTCTCTGGAAGAACTAAAATCCATACTTGGCATTACCACAAGGAAAGCACTGGAAGCTCTGAAAGTAACAGTGGATAATAAATTTGAGCAAAACTGGATAAAAAATTATGCAAATTTTGCTGTGAAAGCTGATTTTTTCCCTGGCATAAAGAAAATGCTTCTGGAATTGAAAGCCCAGGGCTGCTCCCTGGGCATCGTTACCTCCAGATGCCGGGCAGAATATGACGCCTATTTCAGCTCTTTTCACCTGGAAGAAATTTTTCATCGGATAGTCTGCGCAGACGACACAAAAAAACATAAGCCGGAGCCAGATCCTATTTTAAAATATACAGAAGCAGAAAAGGCCCTGCTGTCCTCCTGCATTTATATAGGCGATATGCCAACAGACATAGAATGTGCCAAAAAAGCAGGAATTGCCGCCGTCAGTGCTTCTGATGCTATTATGCTGGGTTTTTTTAGACCAGGCCTCCCTTTCAGCAGTCTCTCTTGCAGGGCAGGTCACCTATGTCTTAAACCTGTTTATTATGGTTCTGGTACAGGGTACAACCGTACTTGCGGCTCAATACTGGGGAAAAGGGGACCGGAATACTGTGGAGAAGATTCTATCTATTGCTCTGCGCTATATTTTAATTATATCCCTGCTGTTTTTTGCCGGTTCTTTATTTTTCCCCATAAGCTTAATGAAAATCCTGACAAACGACTCTGTTCTAATTCAAAAAGGTACATTATATCTGCAAATTGCAGGTTTTTCCTATGTGCCTACCGGTATTTCACAGATATATTTCTGTATTATGAAAAACAGCGGGAAAACCCTAAAAAGTACTGTAATCGGTTCTTCTGCCATGATTTTAAACATTTTTCTAAATGCTCTTCTGATTTTCGGCCTTGGGAATTTTCCAAAACTTGGTATTCAGGGTGCCGCTATTGCTACTGCATTATCCTCCTGGCTTCAGCTTTTATGGGTTATAGCAGAAGCATCCAAAAAGGACAGCATTAAAATCCGACCTGCTTATATTTTAAAAATAGAAAAGCCTCTTTTAAGGGATTTCAAACATTATACCCTTCCAATTATAGGAAATATTTTCTTTTGGGGCGGCGGTATGACGATTTTTGTAATTATCATAGGTCATATGGGAAACGATGCCGTTGCGGCTAATTCTATAGCCAATATTGTGCGGAATATAATCACCTGCGTCACAAAGGGTATCGGAACAGCAGGCTCCATATTGGTGGGAAATGAACTTGGCCGTAATCAGACAGAAAAAGCAAAACTTTATGCAAAAGATTCTGCCCTTTTGTCTGCTATCCTGGGAGTAATATCCGGGCTTCTCCTATATAGTCTGCGTCCTTTGCTTTTAAACAGCATAGCCCTGACCCCGACAGCCCGGGAGTATCTGAGCGGTATGCTGCTTATCTGCTCCTTCTATGTAGTAATAAATGCAGTCAATAATACTGTAATAGGGAGAATTTTCTGTGCCGGTGGAAAAGCCATATTTGCCTGTGTCTGTGATGCAGTAATTTTATGGCTAATACTCTCACCCCTTGCATCCCTGGCTGCTTTTTACTGGAAATGGCCGGTACTGGCCGTTTATTTTGTCCTCGGAGAGTTTGACCTGCTGCCGGGAGAAGGATTTTTTGCAAACTCCGAAGTTCTCCATGGAGTTTCCTGTCCATCCGGAAATGTGTGTCACTATCACTCTATGGTTTTTCACCCGGAAATCCTGTCCGGTTCTTCGGGAAGCGCATATGACATTCTATATCTGCGCCCCTTTATGGAACAAGGTTCTCCTATAAGAATCTTCCGCCCCCAGGGCCACAGAAAAGGCCAGGTTATTGCAAGCTTGTTTGCCTCTGCCTTTCAGTCCTGCAGCCAGGCAGAAAACGGCTATGAATTTGTTGTGCGAAATTTATTGTCTGAGATATTTTTGATTTTAAGAGAGTTTTCCGAAAGAGAATCAGCCAGAAAAAGCAATCCGCAGGAACTCCGCATAAAGCAAATGCTGTCCTGGCTGGATGAACATTATATGGAAAATATCACGATTTCCCAATTGGCCGGAGCTGTTGGTATTTGTGTGCGGGAATGTCAGCGTACCTTTGCTAATGTCCTGCACACAACTCCCATACAGTATTTAAACCGCAGACGTATCACAATTGCAGCTGAATTTTTAGTTTCTACAGATATGCCAATCAGTGAAATCGGCCTTTGCTGCGGCTTTGATAATCCCAGTTATTTTGCAAAACAGTTTAAAAAGATAACCGGAATGACGCCGAAGGTATACCGTCAAAAAAACATTATATAAAGAAAAACTATTATGGCTATATATGAACTAAAATAAAAATCCCCAAAGACCGATTTAAACTCAGACCTTGGGGTATATGCTCCATTATTTTTTCTTGTTTACGGCAATAAAAAAAGCGCGAGACGGGACTCGAACCCGCGGCCTCGACCTTGGCAAGGTCGCGCTCCACCAACTGAGCCACTCGCGCATTTCTCTGTGTTCTGCTGAACACAAGACATATAATACTATAGAAAAATCCCTCTGTCAACATTTTTTTCATAATTATTTCTTATTATTTCAAATCTATTTATAGGAATTTCTTATTCATTTAACAAATCTTCCAGTGTACTGGCATGTTCATTTTCAGCATAATGACGCAGAATGAATTTTCATTCTGCAAGGCGGAGGAA
>CABSEJ010000036.1 GCA_902476765.1 uncultured Blautia sp. | reverse complement strand
TCACATTTCAACAAATGACTTGCCTGAATTTCCATCTGCTGCGTTGTCGTCAATCAACGTAGCCACCGCTACGTCTCATTCCTCCGCCTTGCAGAATGAAAATTCATTCTACGTCATTATGCTGAAAATGAACGTGTCAGTACACTAGGGGTTTTCACTTAACGAAATCTCCTGGGCTTTTTCTATTTTCAAAGAGATGAAAAAGTGAACTACTTTGGTTTGTCTTATAATTGATTGTCAAAGTATACGGTTGCGGCCAATTCTATCAGGTTGCGGGTTCCAATATAAAGCAGCCCCAGGGTTATTACCCGCTGGAAGGAAAGAGTAGTCTGAGGGTCAATGAAAAAAGGCAATACAGCAAGTAATAAAATCAAAATTCCGTTTGTAATGTTAGCGGAATTATTGGCTTTTAGCTGTATCAGCTGCCAGCGTTCGTCGCCTTTATACTGCATTTGTTTCTTTGCTTTTAAAAGATACAGACCAAGAGTTGCCGCTAATGCTGCAACTAGAAAAATTAAAAGGAATTTTTGCTCATTCATATTATACTTCCTCCCTATGCTCAAAAACTTTATCAATAGAAACGTCAAAAGCTTCCGCAATCTTAAAGGCAACCTACATTACATTTTGTCAATAGGAAAAGACATAAATTATTTGTTACCCTGTAAGAAGTGCGGAAAAATTTTTCATTTGAATACAAAAGACAGTGGCTGACAAGTTCGGCAAATTCTGTGCGTTACTCTCCGTTTCAGGGTTGCTTCCAGCCATTTTTTTGTCTATAATATCTTCAATACTGCTTACTTACCTTCCAGACGATGGAGGCGTACTGGACGTACGCCGACTGAGGATAACGTAGAAAATGGGCAAAATTACATGGCAGAGGCGTTTGGCCCTTTGTACACTGAAGGTATGCAGAGATATGACAGAGACATGAGTAAGAGCTAGGAGGCGTGTCGGTGACCCCGGATGAAAAGTATATGAAAGAGGCCAAGAGGCAGGCTATGAAAGCCTATGCTCTTGGGGAAGTACCCATTGGGTGTGTGATTGTTTATCAGGATAAAATTATTTCCAGAGGATATAACAGGAGAAATACGGACAAAAATACAGTGGCCCATGCGGAGATAAATGCCATCCGCAAGGCCAGTAAGAAGCTGGGAGACTGGAGGCTGGAAGGCTGTACCTTGTATGTGACGCTGGAGCCTTGCCAAATGTGTGCAGGGGCCATTATCCAGGCCAGGATAGACAGGGTGGTAATTGCCAGCATGAATCCTAAAGCAGGCTGCGCAGGTTCGGTACTGAATCTTCTGGAGATGGATGGTTTTAACCATAAAGCCCAGGTGACCAGAGGGGTTTTGGGAGAAGAATGCAGCCAGATGCTCTCCGGTTTTTTTCGGGAGCTGAGAGAAAAAAGAGGGAAGAAAAAACAGGATGATAAGGAGGAACAGTCATGACAAAACAGGAATTTCAGGATTTGGTAAAAAAGGGAACCGTATTGCTGGACGGGGCTACAGGCTCTAATCTTATGGAAGCAGGAATGCCCAGAGGTGTCTGTACGGAACAGTGGGTATATGAAAATCCCCAACCCTTGATAGAATTACAGAAGGCGTACATGGAGGCAGGTTCTCAGATTGTCTATGCGCCTACTTTTTCGGCTAACAGAATCAGTCTGGCAAACCATGGGCTTTCTTCCAGGGTACAGGAGCTGAACACTGGATTGGTGAAGATTTCCAGGCAGGCTGTGGGAGATAACTGCCTGATTGCCGGGGATTTAACTACTACGGGAAATCAGGAGATACCTTATGAAGAATTGCTGGAAGCTTATAAAGAGCAGATAAGCGTTCTGGCAGAGGCAGGAGTGGATTTGCTGGTGGCAGAAACTATGCTGGGAGAGGTTGAACCCATGGCTGTGCTGGACGCAGCAGGAGCCCTGGGAGATTTGCCGGTTATGTGCAGCCTTACGGTGGAGTCAGACGGCAGCCTGTTTTTCGGAGGAAATGTATATGAAGCAGCCCAGAACCTGGCTCAGATGGGAGCAGATGCAGTGGGCATCAATTGCTCCACAGGACCGGACCAGCTTTTAGCTGTGGTGGAAAACCTGCGGAAATGTATAGATATTCCTCTGCTGGTGAAACCCAATGCAGGAATGCCTGTTATTGATGAAAAAGGGCTTCCTGTGTATTCCATGGGAGCAGAGGAATTCGGAGAACATATGAAGCGGTTAATTGACGCCGGAGCAGATATTGTGGGCGGCTGCTGCGGTACCACGCCTGCCTATATCCGGGCGGTGAAAAGTAAGTTGTAAAAGAACCCAGTGTATACCAAAAAATAGACAAGTCAGATGGCTGGTTGTTTATGATTCCCTGTACCAGTCATCCATCGGAGGGCCTTTTTTTCAGAAGACGTTTTCGAAGGGCCAGAAGCAGGCCTAAGATAAGAAAGATAAGCAGAACGATTTTAGCTGCCTGGGTATAGCTGCCCAGGAATGCGGCTGCTTTCTGCCAGGAAGAGCCGGCGGCCGCTCCTAAGGATAACAAGGCCAGATTCCACAGAAGGCTGCCTAAGGTGGTGAGCCATAAAAATCGTCCCAGATTCATTGCTGCCATTCCAGCAGGAATGGAAATCAGGCTTCTCACTATGGGAATAAAACGGCAAAAAAACACAGTGTAGTTTCCTTTGCTGTCAAACCAGAGAGAAGCCTTTTCTATGTCCTCCTTTTTCAGTCGGAGGATTTTCCCCAGAGGCCCGGATAGCAGGGTTTCCAGCTTTTGAGGGGACAACAGGTATCCCAGTTGATAGAGCAGGATAGCTCCGGCCACACTGCCTACGGTGGAGGACAGCAGTGCCCCGGGAAGATGCATTTTTGTGTAGGTTGTCATGAAACCGCCAAAAGTGAGAATTACCTCAGAGGGAATAGGGGGAAAGAGATTTTCCGCCATAATCAGAAACGCCATGCCCAGATAGCCGTAGTCGTTCATAATCTGAAGCAGCCATTGATTCATAGAAATAAAAACTCCCTGGTTTTTTACTATCTTATGTAGTAGAAAACCAGGGTATTCTGCTGTTAAAGTATATTTTTTACCGTGCGCCGCCCTTCGTGACTCTCCCATGGACGTTACCTCTACAGTTAACTCAGCCCAGGCACCCTTACGGCACACAGAAGGTTCTGCTTAGTGCTGCTGCATTCCTGCCCTGACACGGTTCACAGATTCCTGTTGCGTAAGACCCAAACGTCAACGCCACTTATAGAGGGCAGCTCCACAGGATACAAGCCTCGGATTGGCATCACCCCTGCTGTAGCGGATTGCAGGTACAGGGCACCGCTATCTCCCCGGCTGCACGGTAATTTAGAGTATAGCGGTTTTTTTGGCTGTTGTCAACTGACAAAAGCTTATTTATGTCTGTTATTTAATTCCCCTCTATACTGGGTCGGAGTCCGTCCCAGCCATTTCCGAAAGGTTTCCGTATAGTAACTGGGACTGCAGAAGCCAGTGGAAAGTGCAATTTCAATAATGGACATATCTGTGCAGCGGAGCAGTTCAATGCTTTTGTTTATCCGGTATTGGGTTAAATAGGTCACAGGGGTCTGGGAAAAGTACAGGGCAAAGAGTTTGCAGCATTTGCTTTGACCGACAGCTCCGGCAGAGGCTATGTCTTTTAGGGAGATTTTTTGGGTATAGTTCTTTTGGATGTAATCCGCCATATTTTTTACGATTTTTAAGTCCCGGTTTTCTGTGGGATTTTGGCTGGGAGCAGGAGGGAGGTTTTCGTAAACCAGGGACCAGATTTCTGCAAAAGCCCCTAATACCTTCAGAGGACCGCTTTTGGCGGATTTATTTTGATAAACAGAAACAATCCGGTTGTAAATTTCCCTGTGCCAGTCAATCTCCGGCTGCAGCAGGACATAAGGAATCTGGGTATTTTGGGTAAAAGGCCGGATAAAATCCTGTTCATAGGAGGGAAGGGGACATAACAGTTCAGGGTTCAGGAGGATGCAGATAAAATCACATTCTTCCTGGGAATCTGAAAATCCAAAGTGCATTTGTCCGGCGTTTACCAGAATCCCTTCTCCTGCATGAAGAGGAATGATTTCACCGTTTACGTTATAATCCATTTTTCCGGATAAAAGGGCAATCAGCTCTATGTCGTCATGCCAATGATTGGGAGCCCTGAAGTTTGGGTAATGGGACAACAATCCTCTTTGGGCATAAATAGGATAGGCAGGGAAATCGTAATGGATTTTTTCCGAATAGTTATCATTTATTCCAATAGAACCAGGCATACAGAAACCTCGCAGGATTGTTATAGATATACGCAGATATACGATAGAAAATCTGCGAATTACACTTTATAATTATAATCTGCCTATGCGGAGCACGTCAATAAAGGAAGTAAAATAAAAGGGCATAGAAAGGATACAGCAGACAAATGGATAAAAAGGAATTTCGAAAAAAATTATTGGCTTTAGTGATGCCCATTACCTTCCAGCAGTTTATGCTGGCAGTTGTCAGTGCATCGGATGCGCTGATGGTGGGAGTCATTGGACAGGATTTACTGTCAGCGGTATCCCTGGCCAGTCAGGTTACTTTTGTATACAATCTTTTTCTGGCTGCAATGACTATAGGCACCAGTATTTTTGCTGCTCAGTATTGGGGCAAAGGGGACAAGGATTCCATTGAGCGGATTCTTGCAATTGTGCTGAGAACTTCCATGGCGGTATCTCTGGTGTTTTTTTTAGGGGCAGTCTTCTTCCCTCAGATGTTGATGAAAATTTTTACGCCTGAGCAGGCTCTTATTGAATATGGCGTAGAATATTTAAGAATCGCAGGGGTTACCTATCTGCTATGCGGGGTATCCCAAATTTATCTGTGTATTATGAAAAACAGCAATCTGGCGGGGAAAAGTATGACAATCAGTTCTACGGCTGCTTTCCTGAATATTGTACTGAATGCAGTCTTTATTTACGGGCTGCTGGGAATGCCCCGGATGGAGGCAGCAGGGGCGGCTATGGCCACGGCTTTGTCCCGGGTCATAGAGCTACTGTGGGTTCTGGCTGAGCTGGCTAAGAAGGATAGGGTTAAAATCCGATTCTGTTATATTTTTCATCCGGACAAGGCGCTGCGGAAAGATTTTTGGCATTATACTCTTCCTGTACTGGGAAATGAGCTTGTCTGGGGCGGAGGATTTACCATGTATTCAGTAATCATGGGGCATCTGGGTTCTGATGCAGTGGCGGCTAATTCAATTGCCAATATCGTAAAAAATCTGATTACCAGCCTGGCTCATGGCATTGGAAACGGGGGAAGTATTCTGGTGGGAAATGAGCTGGGAGCCGGAAATCTGGAAACAGCCAAGCAGTATGGCAGCAGGCTGTGTGGGATAGCGGTGAAAAGCGGCCTGTGTTCAGGAGTTTTCTTACTGGCCCTGAGCCCTTTGGTTCTGGTGGTAACAGATTTATCTCCACAGTCGGAAGAATACCTGAAATGGATGCTGGTGATGTGTGCTTTTTATATGGTGGGAAAATTTGTGAACGGAACTACCATTGCGGGAATTTTCTGTGCAGGAGGAGATTCGAAATTTGGATTTTTGTGTGACGCCGTTACCCTGTGGTGCTTTACTGTACCCATTGGACTTTTAGGGGCTTTTGTGTTCCAATGGCCGGTGCTGTTGGTGTATTTCATTGTGAATTTAGATGAAATGGTGAAGCTGCCTGCGGTTTACAGGCATTATAAAAAGTATATATGGCTAAAAGATTTAACAGTCAACAGAGACAAGAGGTAAAAGAGGAGGAAAATGCCATGACAATGAGAGACAGAATCATGAAGGGGAAATTATTTACAGATGAATGTGAGGGACTGCCCCAAGAGAGACTGGAGGCAAAGAAAAGAATGAAAGTCTTTAACCAGTGCTCGCCGGAAGATATGGAGAAAAGGGCAGAGTTGATGAATGATATTTTCGGCCAGGAGACAAAGGCCTGGATAGAACCTCCCTTTTATTTTTGCTATGGACGGCATATTATCTTGGGACAAGGGACTTACATTAACATGAACTGTAATTTTATTGACGACGGCCTGATTGAAATAGGGGACAAGGTGATGTTTGGACCGGCTGTGACTATTGCCACAGTAGGGCATCCCATCAATCCGGAGATGAGAGAATATATGTATACCGACCATGTGAAAATAGGGAATAATTGCTGGATAGGCGCTAATGTTACCATTTGTCCGGGGGTTACTATTGGAGATAATACAGTGATAGGAGCCGGAAGCGTGGTTCTCCGTGATGTTCCTGAAAATTCCGTGGCAGCAGGAAATCCCTGCAGGGTAATACGGAAGATTGATGAGAGGGATTTAGAGTATTATTATAAAGACAGAAAAATAGAAGCCTGGGATTTAGAAGAAGAAAAAAGGCTGAGAGAAAAGAAATAGAAAAGATAACAAAGAGGCTGTCACACGAAACGAAATTTATGGATATTTCATTTTATTCCTGCAGCCAGCGAGCCAAGCGGACATGCTCACATGTCTATTTGGCGGCCGCAGTCTGTGTCGTTTCATGGGGCAGCATTTCTTTAACGCTTTTCCACCAAAAAAGCTTAACCCGGCTTTTTTTCCATGATTAAGATGGATTCTCCCTTGGGGCCGATTTTTTCTACACTAAAGGTAGCTTTCGTGAATGTACATTCTTGATAATTGGGAATCACCGTCTCCCTGGACCATACAGAGAAATTTCCAGCCGCAGCGCTCGTAGAAAGCAGTGTGGTTTGTAAGCAGATATAAGGTGTGTATTCCTTTCTGGGCCATATCCTGGCACAGATAATGTAAAAGCGCTTTGGCAATGCCCTGGTTCCGGTAGGCTTCCTCTGTGTATACGGCGCAGACATTGGGGGCCAAATCCTTTCGATTGTGAAAATCATTTTCAATTACACCCATACCTCCAAGGATTTCTGTGCCCTTCAAGGCCAGATACCATTGGGGAACTGGGGAATTTGTCTGTAAACATTCTTCCATGCTTTTTTGATATTCTTCCAATGGAATCCCCCATTTTTCATGAAACCAGTGAGCCGCAGCAGTAAGAAGCTCTGGTTTTTGAGATAAACTTGTCAGTTCATAGTTCATAGTAATTACTCCTGGTTGATAAAGATTTTTCCTGGAATATTGTTCTGTCTATTGACTTCTTTTCCTTTTCTGTAAACTGGTATACAGAAAATGTTCCAATCTTTCGATAAAATGAGAAAAAACAGATGGGGCTTCGCATTAAATATACATTAGGAATATTTATACATTTTATGCGGCAGCCACTACATGGGCCAAAGCTATGGCGCAGTACAGAGACAGAAAAATAATCAGTTTTTTAAGGTTTCCTGGGAGCAGTAAGCTTCCAGAGCCGGCAAATCCAAAATTTCCAGCCACTTGCGGTGAGAGGCGATAATGCCTTCGTCCCGCAGCCGGGACAGATTCCGGGCAGCATTTACTCTTGTGACGGTAAGGATTTCTGCAATGTTTTCCTGAGTCAGATGGATGATAGGACTGCTTTTTCCGTCCGGTGAATTCTGGGAAAACAGGTACAGAAGATTGCACAGCTTAATAAAAGAGCTGTTGTAATCCTGGTGGGCACTTTCGTAAAGCAAAAGATTGATATAAGTGGCATACCAGTCCAGGGTACGGAGCATCAGCTTTTGATTGTCACAGAGCATTTCAAGAAACTCTTCCTTGGTGAAACACAGTGTTTCCATAGATGAGAGGGCGGTGGTGATAATGGAATGTTCGATTTTGAAAGCTGCCTGGTGACAGCCGGGGAAAACTGTACCTTGGCTGTGGAGGGAGGAGATTTTCCGGAACCCATTTTCATGGATTAGGGAGGTCTGGGCAATTCCCGAGATAATGTAGTATACATGGGTTACATTTTTGCCGGGATTCCACAAGTATTCGTTTCGCTTAAAAGCTTTGCGAATATGGGGCCGGGTAAGGAAATACTGGTAAAAATCCGTATAATCGTTGGAAAAATAATAGCGGGGAATCAGCATAAAAACTGTCCTCCTTTCCAGGGTAGTAGTCTCTTTGATAACTGTTTTTATCATAGCACAGGCAGAAAGGAAAAATCAAAATGAAAAAATGCAGGATTACAATTTTAAAGACAACTTTAGACAAGGAGCTGGCAAAGGAATATGGGGTTCCGGGGTTGGACGCCTGTCCGATGATGAGAGAGGGGCAGGTTTTTTATGCAGATTATGCCAAACCGGAAGGCTTTTGTGATGAAGCCTGGAAGGCAATTTATCAGTATGTATTTGCCCTTTCCCATGGAATGGGGGAAACGCTTTTTTACCATGGGGATTGGATTGGAAAACCGGGGGTTGCCATTTGCAGCTGTAATGACGGACTGCGTCCGGTGATTTTTAAAATCGAAGCCACGGACCAGGAAGCAGAGCTGGGATATGAGCCGGTGAGGTGAGAAAGGAGAAAGAGAAGGTATGGATTTTGAAAAGCTGGCGGATACCATTTTAAAGGAAATCGGAGGTGAAGAAAACATAGCCGGATTTACCCATTGCGCCACCCGGCTGCGGTTCACCTTAAAAGATGAAGGGAAAGCAGATGAGCAGTTGTTGAAAAGTACCAGGGGGATTTTGGGGATTGCCAAAAGCGGCGGACAATTTCAGCTTATTATCGGAAACGAGGTGGCTAAGGCCTTCAAGGCCATCAAGGGAAACTGACTCAAGAGCCTTCTGGCGGGGGAGAGGAAGAGAAAAAGGAAAAGCGCAGTCCTTTGGAGGTGCTGTTTGATTTTGTTTCTGCAATCTTTACTCCGGTACTTCCGGCTATTATCGGCGCCGGATTGGTGAAGTCTGTTCTTGCAGTGGCTGTTCTTCTGGGAATGGACACCCAGGGGAATACCTATTATTTCCTGAACCTGATTGGAGATGCACCCTTGTATTTTCTGCCGGTGATGCTGGTCTTTACCGCTGCCAGGAAACTGGGATGCCATCAGTTTCTGGCTGTATCCATTGCAGGTGCTATGCTCCATCCCAATTATGCCGCACTGATTACCGATGCCTATACCCTTCATTTCAGCTCTTTTCTGGGTATTCCGGTGACACTTGCCACCTACAGCTCCAGTGTGATTCCTGTTCTTTTGATGGTGGTTGCTCTGAAATACATAGAAGGCTTCTGGGAGAAGTATCTTCCCAAAATGGTAAAATTTTTCTTTAAACCGTTGCTGTGCTTTCTGATTGTGGCACCGCTGACCTTTATTGTTCTGGGACCTATAGGATTTGTAGCAGGAGTGGGTATCAGCAATGGGCTGAATTTCCTGGATGCTCATGTGGGATGGCTGGTTCCTACTCTGACAGGAGCTGTCTTCCCGTTGATGATAACCGCCGGAATGCATTACGGATTGGTACCCTTTATGATGCAGTCTATTGCGTCTCAGGGCTATGAGACTATTGCAGGACCGGGAAACTTGCCCAGCAACATTGCTCAAGGAGCTGCTTCTTTAGGCGTGGCTCTCCGGACCCGAAATAAAGAGTTGAAGCAGACAGCTTTTACTACAGGAACCACGGCTATTCTGGGCATTACAGAGCCTGCCCTTTTTGGTGTTACGCTGAAGTATAAGAAGGTCTTGGCCTGCGTTATGGCAGGAGGAGGCATAGGCGGTCTGTACGGCGGTATTATGGGAGTGAAATGTTTTAGTTTCTGTTCTCCCGGCCTTCTTTCCCTGGCCGCCTATGTGGGACCTGATGGCTGGGGAAACCTGATACATTCCTGCATTTCTATGGTCTTGGCTTTTACAACCACCTTTTTAATGGTACTGTTCTGGGGCGCCAGGGATGTGGACAGCCAAGAGGATGCAGACAGCAGGGAAGATATGAATGGACAAGGAGATATAAAAGGTGAGGAAGATATGGATGGTCAAGGAGATGTAGACGGCAAAACAGAAGCTGCCGGTAATGAAGAGATTGAGGCTGAACAAATCGGCAGCCCTGTGAAAGGAAAAGCTCTTCCGTTGTCCCAGGTACCGGACCCTACTTTTGCGGACGAAATGCTGGGAAAGGGAATTGCTCTTTTGCCTGAGAAGGGAGAGATTTACGCTCCTGTATCGGGAACCGTTACCAGCTTATTTCCCACCCATCATGCCATTGGCCTGGTCAGTGAAGCGGGAGCGGAAATCCTGATTCATGTGGGAATGGATACGGTAAAGCTGGATGGGAAGTATTTTTGGCCTAAGGTACAGGAAGGACAAAAGGTGAAAAAAGGTGATTTGCTGCTGGTTTGTGAGCCAGACAAGATAGAAGCTGCCGGATACCCGGTGATAACCCCTATGATTATTACGAATATAGAGGATTATCAGGAAATCTTATCCCTGGCAGAAGGCCCTGTGGAGCCGGGAGCAGCTTTATTGCAGGTAAGATAGGATTTTATAGGAGGAGAGGATTATGGAAACAAGCAAGACAAAATTTCCCCGGGGATTTCTCTGGGGCGGAGCGCTGGCGGCTAACCAGTGCGAGGGCGCTGCCCGTGAGGACGGAAAAGGACTGACAACGGCAGACGATGAGACGCCTAATGAAAAAGGACTGGAATTTTATGACGGCTTGATACAGGAACTTCTGGAAAAAGGCATCCAGCCCCTGGTGACTCTCTCCCATTATGAAATGCCTCTTCACCTGGCAGAGACTTATGGAGGATGGGCCAGCCGGAAGGTCATAGATTTATTTATAAGGTATGCGGACCTTGTGTTCCGCCGCTATAAGGATAAAGTAAAATACTGGCTTACCTTTAATGAAATCAATATGATGCTTCATGCTCCCTTTAACGGGGGCGGCCTGATGGGAAACGGTGAGGAGATAGACAAAAGCCTGCTCTATCAGGCCATCCATCACCAATTTGTGGCCAGCGCAGCCGTAACGAAACTGGGCCATGAGATAAATCCGGAATTTCGCATAGGCTGCATGATTGCGGGAAGCCCTATGTACCCCCTCACCTGTAATCCGGATGATGTAATGGAGGCTATGGAGAAGGACCGGAAATCCTTGTTCTTTGGAGACGTTCATGCCAGAGGAAAATATCCCGGCTATATGAAACGGTATTTTGAAGAAAACAACATTAAATTGGAAATACTTCCGGAGGACGAGGAAATCCTGAAGCATACGGTTGATTTTATTTCCCTCAGCTATTATATGAGCTATTGTGCCACTGCGGATAAGGAGAAGAATATCCTTTCCAGAGGAAATATTATGAGTGCAGTGAAGAATCCCTATTTGGAAGAATCCCAGTGGGGCTGGCAGATAGACCCAAAAGGCCTTCGCTATATTTTAAACCAAATGTATGACCGTTATCAGCTTCCGTTGTTTATTGTGGAAAATGGCCTGGGTGCCAGAGATGAGCTTGTGGAAGGTCAGGCAGGAGAAAAGACAGTGGAAGATGACTATCGGATTTCCTACCTGAATGCACATCTGAAACAGGCGGCTGAAGCTGTCCATGACGGTGTGGAGCTTTTAGGCTACACGGCCTGGGGCTGTCTGGATTTAGTGGCAAACACTTCTAATCAGATGTCGAAAAGATATGGCTTCATCTATGTGGACAGGGATGACGACGGCAATGGTTCCATGAAGCGGTACAGGAAAAAATCTTTTTATTGGTACAAAAAGGTGATTGAGACTAACGGAGAAAGCCTGGAGTAAAAATTTATTTTATAAGGGATATACCTGAAAAACACCTCCCCTGACAGATATAGGAGATATCATATCTGTGGGGGAGGTGTTTTTGCCGGAAATTTTGAAAACCCCCTGTCTTGCAAGGCTTTTCTTTTCATGGTAGTATTAGGAAGAATCTAAGTGTATTAGAAAAAAGGAGGCGGACCATGGGTTCTTATGAAAGCTTCGCAAGAGTCTATGACCTGTTTATGGATAATATTCCCTACCGGGAATGGTGCCGGTATCTTACCGGACTTCTGAGGGAAAATGGAGTAAAGGAAGGATTGGTATTGGAGCTGGGCTGCGGCACAGGCAATATGACGAGACTTTTGTCCCGGGCCGGTTATGATATGATTGGCGTGGACAATTCCATGGACATGCTGGAGATTGCCATGGAAAAGCAGGAGGGCAGAGAGGACATTCTTTACCTTCTTCAGGATATGCGGGAATTTGAATTGTACGGTACTGTGGCGGCGGTGGTTTCTGTATGTGACAGTATGAATTATATCACAGAAGAGGAAGACCTTTTGGAAGTATTCCGTCTTGTGAATAATTATCTGGACCCGGGAGGGCTTTTTATTTTTGACTTGAATACAGAGTATAAATATAAGGAAATACTGGGAGAGAGTACCATTGCAGAAAACCGGGAGGACGCCAGCTTTATCTGGGATAATTATTATGATGAGGAAGAGAAGATAAACCAGTATGATTTGGCTCTTTTTATCCCGGAGGACAGAGATGGGGAAATTCTTTACCGGAAATACGAGGAAACCCATTTTCAGAGAGCCTACAGCCTGCAGGAAATAAAAGCATTGTTGGAGAAAGCGGGAATGGAGTTTATGACTGCTTATAAGGCTTTCACCCGGGAAGCGGTGGGGGAGGATAATCAGAGAATTTACATCCTGGCCAGAGAGAAAGGGAAGGTTTCCGCCTAGTGTACTGGCACGTTCATTTTCAGCATAATGACGTAGAATGAATTTTCATTCTGCAAGGCGGAGGAATGAGGCGTAGCGGTGGCTACGTCCATTGACGACAACGCAGCAGATGGAAATTCAGGCAAGTCATTTGTTGAAATGTGAACGTGTCAGTACACTAGAATATAAAGGGAAAAAGTCTTCTATCCGGAATAGAGAAAAAGCCGCTGCTTTATAAAAATCATAATAATCATGGTATATGTCATGTGTTTCAAAAAGCAGACAGAGCGAATAAGATAACAGAGAAAGAGGAGAATAGATATGGGAGATTATATTGTAAGGGCCACAGCGGCCAATAATCAGATAAGAGCCTTTGCGGCAACAACCAGGGATTTGGTGGAGGCAGCCAGGGCGGCTCACAATACCAGTCCGGTGGCTACGGCAGCTCTTGGACGGCTGCTTACCGGAGGCGCCATGATGGGTGTGATGATGAAGGGAGAGAAGGATTTACTGACCCTTCAGATTAAGGCGGGAGGCCCTCTGGAGGGCATCACTGTAACCGCTGATTCCAAAGGAAATGTGAAGGGCTATGTGGGAAATCCCAATGTGGTGATTCATGCCAATGACAAGGGAAAACTAGACGTGGCAGGGGCCGTTGGAGTAGGCTTTATGAACGTGATTAAGGATATGGGCTTAAAGGAACCTTATGTGGGACAGACAGTGCTGCAGACCAGTGAAATCGCAGAGGATTTGACCTATTATTTTGCCACCAGCGAGCAGGTCCCTTCCTCTGTGGGACTGGGTGTGCTGATGGAAAAGGACAATACAGTGAAGCAGGCGGGAGGCTTTATCCTGCAGCTTATGCCCTTTACGGAAGAAGCCGTTATCAGCCGTTTGGAGGAGAATTTAAAGAAGGTAACTTCAGTGACGGCTCTTCTGGAAGAGGGATATACCCCTCAGATGCTTCTGGAGAAGCTGCTGGAAGGCTTTGATATGGAAATAAATGACACCATTCCCACTCAGTTCTACTGCAACTGCAGCAAGGAAAGAGTGGAGAGAGCCCTTATCAGTATCGGCAGAAAAGATATTCAGGAGATGATTGACGAGGGTAAAGAAATCGAGATGAATTGCCATTTCTGCAATAAGAATTATACATTTACTGTGGAAGAACTGAAGAAAATTTTGAAAGAATGTAAGAGAGCGTAATAGAGTGCATGAGAGCGAATAGAACGCAAGAAAGCGAATAGAGTGCAAGGGAATGAATAGGGCGCAAGAGCGAATAGAACGCAAGAGAGTGAATAGAGTGCGAGGGAATGAATAGGGCGCAAGAGAGCGAATAGAGTGCAAAAGAGTGAATAGGGCGCAAGAGAGTTAATAGAGAGCAAGATAGATTAAGAGGGCGCAGCCAGAAAGGGTGGTTTGGAAATGAAAGACGGATTTATAAAAGCAGCGGCCGCTGCAGTGGATATTAAGGTGGCGGATTGTGTCTATAACAGGGAAAAAATCGTGGAGAAGGCCAGGGAGCTGTCCCGGCAGGGAGTCAGGATTCTTGTGTTTCCTGAGCTGTGTATCACAGGCTATACCTGCCAGGATTTGTTCTGGCAGGAATGTCTGTTAGACAGCGCCAGAGAGCAGCTTTTGAAGGCAGCCGAGGAATTAAAGGATGTGGAAGGACTGATTTTTCTGGGGCTTCCTCTGGAGTTTGACGGAAAGCTGTATAATACAGCGGCTGTTCTCTGCAAGGGCGAGATTCTGGGAATTATTCCCAAACACTGCCTGCCTAATTACGGAGAATTTTATGAGGCCCGGCACTTTGCTTCGGGAAAAGGAGTACAGGGAACCATTCTATTAGGAGGCCGTCAGGTGCCCTTTTCCAGTCGGCTCTTGTTTACCTGTGAGGACATGCCTTCCCTTCGGGTAGCAGCAGAAATCTGCGAGGATTTGTGGGCGCCCAATCCTCCCAGCGTGTCCCATGCCATGGCCGGAGCTACGGTAATTGTGAACCTTTCTGCCAGCGACGAAACTGTGGGAAAGGCGGATTACCGGAGAGAACTGGTAAAGAGCCAGTCCGCCCGGCTGCTGTGCGCTTATGTGTACGCTACGGCAGGATACGGGGAATCTACCCAGGATTTGGTCTTTGGAGGCCAGCATCTTATCTGTGAAAACGGAGTGGTTTTAGGAGAGGCGAAAATGTTCCAAAATGAAGCCATTGAGGGGGTTCTGGACCTTCAGCGCCTTAAGGGAGAGAGAAGAAGAATCTCCACCTGGGAGCGGGAAAGTAAGGAAGGTTATCAGGAGATTTTCTTCCGCCTGCCTAAGGAGGAAACCCCTCTTTCCAGATATATAGACCCTAATCCTTTCGTGCCTGGAAATGTAAATGAGAGAGAAAAACGATGTGACGAAATTCTGATGATACAGGCTATGGGACTGAAAAAACGTCTGGAACATACAGGCAGCAAATGTGCGGTTTTGGGTATTTCCGGAGGTCTGGATTCTACCCTGGCCCTTCTGGTAACGGCCAGAGCTTTTGACCTTCTGGGAATGGACAGAAGCCAGATTTGTGCAGTAACCATGCCCTGCTTCGGCACCACAGACCGGACCTATACCAATGCCTGTGAGCTTACCCGGAGGCTGGGGGCCAGCCTTATGGAAGTGGATATTAAGAAGGCTGTACTGCAGCATTTTGAAGATATCGGACAGGATTATGAGAACCATGACGTAACCTTTGAAAATGCCCAGGCCAGGGAGAGAACCCAGGTGATTATGGACATTGCCAATCAGAAAGGGGGCATGGTTATCGGCACAGGAGATTTGTCAGAGCTGGCTCTTGGATGGGCTACTTATAATGGAGACCATATGTCTATGTACGGGGTAAACGGTTCTGTTCCCAAGACTTTGGTCCGCCATCTGGTCCGCTATTATGCCGATACCTGCCAGGAGAAAAAGCTGTCCCAGATTCTTCTGGACATTCTGGATACCCCAGTGAGCCCGGAGCTGCTGCCGCCTAAAGACGGAGTGATTTCTCAGAAAACTGAAGATTTAGTAGGCCCCTATGAGCTTCACGATTTCTTCCTGTATTATATGCTCCGGTTCCAGTTTACCCCGGAGAAAATTTACCGTATGGCGGTGAAAGCTTTTGACGGAGCCTATGAAAAAGACACTATTTTGAAATGGCTGAAAAAGTTCTACTGGAGATTTTTCTCACAGCAGTTTAAACGTTCCTGTCTTCCTGACGGACCCAAGGTGGGAAGCGTGGCAGTGTCTCCCAGAGGAGATTTGAGGATGCCAAGCGATGCCTGCGTGAGAGTCTGGATGGACCAGCTGGAGGGGATTCAAGGGTAGAAAGGAAAGGCTTTGGAGGAAAATATTTATGAAAGCAGTGGTATATAAGGGAAATGGCATTGTGGTTTTAGAGGAGAGGCCTAAGCCGGAGCTTATACTGGATACAGATGCCATTGTGCGGGTAACTTTGACTACCATTTGTTCCAGCGACATTCACATTAAACACGGGGCGGTTCCAAGGGCAGTGCCGGGAACGATTCTGGGCCACGAGTTTGTCGGTGTGGTGGAGGAAGTGGGCTATTCGGTGAAAAAAGTTAAAAAGGGAGACCGGGTTGCAGTGAATGTGGAAACCTTCTGCGGCTCCTGTTTTTACTGCAGACAGGGATATGTGAATAACTGTACGGACCCTCTGGGCGGCTGGGCTCTGGGCTGCCGCATTGACGGGGGACAGAGTGAATATGTGAGAATCCCTTATGCGGATAACGGGCTGACGAAGATTCCTGATACGGTCAGCGACGAAGCTGCGCTGTTTACCGGGGATATTCTTTCTACCGGGTATTGGGCCGCCAAGCTGGGGGAAATAAAGCCGGGAGACAAGGCGGCTGTTTTAGGCGCAGGCCCTACGGGACTTTGTACCATGATGTGTGCCAGATTGTACAGTCCGGGAAAAATCATTGCCATAGATACGGAGGAATCCAGGCTTCAGCTTGCCCTGAAGGAAGGCCTGGCAGACCTGGCCTTAAACCCTGGCCGGATGTCCCAGGAAGAATTGGAAAGGGCTGTGGCAGAGGCCTGCGGAGGCCGGGGCGCAGATGTGGTTTTTGAGGTGGCGGGAGGAGCGGATACCTTCCAGACAGCCTGGAAAATTGCCCGGCCAAACGCTGTGGTTATGGTGGTTGCTATGTATGAGGAGAGTCAGCAGCTTCCCCTTCCTCAGATGTATGGGAAAAATCTGACCTTTAAAACCGGAGGGGTAGACGGCTGTGACTGCGGCAGGATTATGGAACTGCTGGACGCGGGAAAGCTGGATACCAGCTGCCTGATAACTCACCGTACAGATTTGGAACATATCATGGAAGCCTATGAAATATTTGAACATAAACAGGATGGAGTTATTAAATATGCCATCCGTGTATAGAGGCAGGAAAGGAAGACAAAATGAGTGTGAAACAGGATTATCTCATGCGGATTTTTACCAGCATTTAGATGAATATGAGGATGATTTTCTGGAAGACCATGGGTATTCCAGAGAAGAAATTCTGGAAGGCTTGGAAGGCCTGGCACAGGAGTATGGGCTGACGGAATTAGAATAAAGGTATGTTAGTCTTGACGGCTGGCCGTTAATAACGGCTTCAATTATTTATTATTGAGGGTAGGCCACTTCTCTGGCTTTCCCTTTTTCTACCCTTACTATAGCGTATCTGTAAGGAGAAAAGGAGGTTTTATTGTGGAAAAACTGAAAGTTGGTATTTTAAGTACAGGAAATATTGCGGCTACTATGGCGGAAACGGTAAGCCGTATGAAGGAAGCGGAGGTTTATGCAGTGGCTTCCAGAAGTCTGGAGAAGGCAGAGGCTTTTGCAGAAAGATTTCAGATTGAGAAGGCCTATGGCTCTTATGAAGAAATGGCGGCTGATGAGAATGTGGATTTGGTTTATGTGGCTTCTCCTATGTCGGAGCATTATGAGAATGTAAAAATGCTTATTCGTCATGGAAGGAATATTCTCTGTGAGAAGGCTTTTGCTCTTAACGAGGAACAGGCCAGGGAAATGCTTATGCTGGCTAAGAAGAAGGGGGTTCTTCTGGCTGAGGCTATGTGGGTACGGTATATGCCTATGTGGAATACTATCAGGGAGGTTCTTCATTCCGGAATCATCGGAGAGCCTATGACAGTGACGGCTAATCTCTGCTATTTGATTGGAAATGTGCCAAGGCTTATACGACCGGAACTGGGAGGAGGAGCCCTTCTGGATGTAGGAGTTTATACCTTGAATTTTGCTTCTATGATTTTGGGAAATCAGATAGAAAAAATGGTTTCTACGGCTGTTATGACGGATACTGGCGTGGACGCCCAGAACAGTCTGACCCTGATTTATCCGGGAGGGAAAATGGCTATTTTAAACAGCTCTCTTCGGGTTTTATCTGACCGCCAGGGCATTATTTATGGCACTAAGGGCATGGCGGTAGTGGAGAACTGCAATAATTTTGAGAAGCTTACCGTGTACGGTCCGGACAGAAAAGTTTTAGCTGTGTATGACAGACCGGAGCAAATTACAGGATATGAATATGAGGTTCTGGCTTGTAAAGAAGCTATTGAAAAAGGGGAGACCGAATGCTGGCAGATGCCCCATAAAGAGATATTGGAAATCATGGCTTTGATGGATTCTGCAAGGAGACAGTGGGGTATGAAGTATCCTATGGAACTGTAGATATATAGGAGAAATTTTCATATATAATAGTATAAAAGGTATTAAAAGATGGTGAAAGAATTGGGAAAGTCTACGGATATAACAGGAACTTATCGACATTTTAAAGGGAATAATTATGAGGTGTTAGGAGAAGCAGTTGAGGAAAATGGAAACGAAAGGTACGTTTTTTATAGACAATTATACGACCCATTTTCTTTTTGGATAAAGCCAAAACCTATGTTTTTCGAGAAGAAAAAAGTAGGAGATATTTTTATTGATAGATATAACAAAATCGCAGAAGGCCAAAAGGATATTTTAACAAAGGTAAATTTATCTGAAATCATAGTAAGACATACAGAAACAGAGGATGAATATAGAATTTCAAAAATTGATAGAGGAATTTTTATAATAAGAAAAATGGAACATTAAAACTCTTTGCTTTCACAGAAGGAATGGAGATTCTTATGCAGTTGTGCGATAGAGATATTTTTAAAGCAATATCGAATAAAGATTTATTATTCATAGGACTTAATAAGAAGTATCCTTTTGAAATAACAAAACAGGTTCAGCCAGCTTCTGTAGACTTACGTTTAGGAAATCGATTTGTTCGGTTTTCTCATGAATTAAAGGAATTTGATATAAAAAATATAAAGGAATTAGATAAGTATTCTATAGTTGAGCAGGTTCAGGATGGCGAGAAAATAGTTATTGGCCCTCATGAAATCGTATATGGACAAATTTACGAACAATTCTATATAGGGGAACAATTCAGCGCAAGAATCGAGGGAAGAAGCAGAGTAGCAAGACTAGGTATTTCAGTACATTGTACAGGTGACTATATCAATCCTGGTTTTACTGGCACAATGCCTTTACAGATTATCAATCACAATCCCTTTTCTATAGTGTTATACCCATATATCGGAATTTGTCAAATGATATTATATAGATTGACAGCAGTTCCAACAGTGGGGTATAAGGAAAGAGGGAACTATAATAATGATGAACAAGTGCCGGGAGCTTCTATTATGTCAGCAGACCCACTAGATGGTTTTAGAACAGAAAACACAATTAAGGGGATAATTATTCAGGAAAAATTAAATCAAATTATAGATAAATATAATAAAGATAGGGGGGCAGAAGAGAGTATTAAAACCAGTGAAAAGGAAAAGATTTTGCAGCAGTATATAGTACAAATAGAAAATTATATAAACAGTGGAGATATAAAAATGGGTGATAAATATATTTCTGAAAATACTGTAAATCAAGGGAAAAACGCAGGGAAAAATTCTATAAACTTTCAATATAATAAGGAGAATAGTTCTGAGCATAAAGATTACCAAATGTTAATAGATGAGATAAATAAATTAAGAGATTACATAAAAAAATCTAAAGAATATGATGATGATGCAGTGGATATAATGGCAGGAGATTTAGTTAAGGCCAAGAAAGCTTTAGAAAATGAAGACGAAGATACAGCAGTAAAACTATTTAAAAAATTAGGGAAAGAGGTTTATCAAATTGCCAAAAGTATTGGCTGTTCTCTATTGGCTAAATATTTTAGTGGAGAGTTGGGAATTTAATCCATAAAAAAGCTTTATATAAAACAGATAACATAGCTTGGAAAGATACATTGATTGTGAGATATGATATGGTATCAAAAGGCAGACCTGGTGAAAAAGGTCTGCCTTTTGGCTATATGTGTTATTTCGAACTTTTCTATTTAAAAAGCTTCTCAAACAGATAATTCTTAAAGTCTTCAATATTGGCAGCAGTATACTGTTCGTAAAGCTTCCGGCATACAGAATCTGTAGGATAATTTAACTGGTCCTTTCCGTCAGTTACTGCTTCCCAGATGATGTTTGCGGCTTCCTCTGGCCCTGGAAATTCCGGATTCCCGTCAAGGAGAAACTCTCTCTGCTTTGCAGCAGCCTTTTCATATCCATCCAGGATATTGATGGGTGTTTGAAAATTTGTGTTGGTTCCTCCGGGTATCATAGCAGCCACTTTTACTCCAAAGGGCTTTAACTCATAGTACAGGGATTCTGTCATTCCCTGCTGGGCCCGTTTGGCTGCACCATAGGCACCGTCACGAGGCAGAGCCAGGATACCGGCTAAAGAAGTTGTTGTTAAAATTGCGCCGGACCTGCGTTTCTTAAAGTGTGGAATAAACTGCTGTGTCACAAGCATAGTACCAATTACATCTGTGTCAAAAAGCTTTCGGATTTCCTCTTCCGGCAGTTTTTCAAAAGGCCCCATAATGCCATAACCGGCATTGTTAAAGAGTACGTCAACGTCATATTGCGCTAATGCTTTTTGGCAGGTTTCCCTGATTTGGGCTGGCTGGGTCAGGTCTAAAGGCATTAGAACAACATTGGCAAGAGAGGACAAATCTCCGGCCTTTTTTAAGTTCCGCATGGTGGCAATGACAGTCCAGCCTTTCCTGGAAAAGTATTTGGCAGTTTCCCGGCCGATTCCAGAGGATGCTCCTGTAATAAAGATTGTTTTCATCACAAACCCACTCCTTTTCTTGTTTCTGGCTTCATTATATGGTAGGATTGCTCATAAGTAAAATTCTAATTTTCTTATAAGGAGATAACTAATAAGTGATGATAAACAGAAATCTGGAATTATTTATTAAAGCTGCAGAATTGGGAAGTATCACAAAAGCAGCGAAAACCCTGTATATTAC
This sequence comes from uncultured Blautia sp., assembly GCA_902476765.1. Taxonomy (GTDB): domain Bacteria; phylum Bacillota; class Clostridia; order Lachnospirales; family Lachnospiraceae; genus Blautia. Next base: position 952 of record CABSEJ010000036.1, on the reverse strand, counting down.
ACAGCCGGCAGTGAGCAATGCTCTTGCAAAATTGGAAGAGGAATTGGGAGTAAAATTGTTTTTTCGTGATAAGAGGAAAGGCCTTTTTCTTACAGATACCGGGAAAGAAATTTTCCTTTTGGCAAAGCAGATGGAAGATATAGACAACCGGATTTATCAGTGCGCTCTCAAAGAAAAAATATGGTAGGAGGTCGGGTACGGATTGCTGTATTGACCTCCCTGGTATCAACAATTCTTGCCAAAGCATTGAAAAAATACCGCCGTCTTTACCCGGATATTCATATCGAAATCAAAGAAGGAACACCCAACGAAGTCTTTGCAATGGTGGAAGAACATTCTGCAGATTTCGCAGTATCCTGTTCTTCTTTTGGAAAGTTTCAGAAGATTTCTTTAATTCAAGACCGTATCATGGCCATGTATCCCCCGGACAGCAGGGAGAAGGAGACAGTGTTTTTAAATAATCCCCCGGATACTCTGATTATAAATAAACCTGCATACGAAACAATCCTGGAACATATCTCTTCACAGAACCAGGTGAAATTTGATAAAGTAATCCAGGTGCAGAATGGAGAAACAGCAATTCGTATGGCAGAGGAAGGCATTGGCATAGGTATTCTGTCAGAATATACCTTAGAAACTTTGGCGCCGGAGGAGTCCAAATACCCTGTTATACCTGAGATTACCTTTGAGATAGGGCTGTTTGCCAATGACTTAAATGACTTGACTCCGGCGGCTGCGGAGTTTGTGCGGATTATTTGTACGTTATCGGAAGAGGGATATATGCCCTTGAACAGGTAGCGTAAAATTGTATGGTTTACAGCAAATTTGATTAGTTCCAGGAGATGTACGAAACTAATGGAAAGAGGGAAATGGTTAAGAAATGCTTATGAATCATAGGGGGCTGTCGGTTAATACCGATTTTCACCCGAACAAGCAGGGAAGAGACAATCCC
>CABSEJ010000035.1 GCA_902476765.1 uncultured Blautia sp. | reverse complement strand
AGTCACACCTGCCCCTGTTTGGAACTATCTATTTCCCGACAGCCCCAAGAAAAATCGTAAGAATCGGATGCTGGACAATAAGAATTGTACTCTTGAAAAATAGTTATAATATGGTATAATAATGGACAAAAATTGGTTAGATTCAAGGAGACTATTAAAAATAACAGAACATCATAAGGAGACGAAAATCGTGAATTTAAATTTTAAGGAAATCACTGTGGATGATATTCCTGTGATGATGCCCTATTATAACATGCGAAAAAATAAAACCTGTGACAGTGTTTTTCTGGAGAGCTTTATCTGGAAGGAATTCTATAAGGTGAGGTATGCTATCTGGGAAGACAGAGCCCTGCTGTGGCTGATGGAGTACAATGGAAAGTGTTTCTCTGCTATGCCTCTTTGTAAGGAGGAAGATTTGCCGGCGGCTTTTCAGGCTATTGAAGAATATTTTAATCAGGAGCTGGGTTATCCGCTGGTGATAAATCTGGCCGATGAGTATGCAGTAAAATATTTGAATCTGCCGGAAAATAAATATTTTGTGAAGGAGCAGGAAGACTCCAGGGATTATCTCTATCTGGGCGAGTCTCTGCGAAAGCTTTCCGGCAAAAAGCTGCATAAGAAAAAAAACCGGCTGAACCTGTTTTTGCGCCAGTATGAGGGCAGATTTGAATACCGCAGCCTGGGATGTGCAGATAAGGACGATATGTGGAAATTCCTGGATAGATGGAGACTTCAGAAGGGAGAAGATGCAGAAGAGCATCTGGACTATGAGGTGCGGGGGATTCACGATATTTTAAGAAACTGCGCTGAATTCAGTATCCACATGGGAGGTATCTATATTGACGGAAAGCTGGAAGCCTTTTCCGTGGGCAGCTATAATCCCATAGAAAATATGGCTGTCATTCATATCGAGAAGGCAGACCCGGAAATTCCGGGCCTTTACCAGGCGATAAACCAGCAGTTTCTGGTACATGAATTTCCGGAGGTAGAATGGGTGAACCGGGAGGACGATTTGGGACTGGAAGGTCTGAGAAAGGCCAAGATGTCTTATAATCCTGCGGATTTTGCCAGAAAATATCTGGTGGAGCAGCTTTTGGACGGAAAAAAGTCCTATAGCTGGGCTGAGGAAATTGAAAACACAGCTTCTGACAATCCCCCGGAATATTTGTCCCAGGAGGAAAAGCAGGAGACTATACCCCTGTGGAAGGAATGCTTTCCTGAAGACAGGGAAAATGACAGGTATCTGGAATATTACTATAATGAGAAAACCAGAGATAACCGGATTCTGGTGAAGCGGCAGGAGGGGAGAATCCTCTCTATGCTCCATAGAAATCCTTATATGCTCCAGATAGGCAGCGCCAGAGCGGAGATAGATTATCTTGTGGCCGTGGGTACAGAGGAGCAAAGCCGGGGTAAGGGATATATGAGAGAAGTGCTGCAGAAGGCTCTGCGGGATATGTATCTGGAAAAGCGTCCCTTTACCTTTCTTATGCCGGCGGCAGAAGCTATTTACAAGCCTTTTGACTTCCGCTATATCTGGGACAAGTATGGCCTGGGAGTGACGGAAGAAGGAAAAGAGGTTCTATCCCTGGAGCCTGTCCAGGAGACGGAAGAGGACTGGGATAAGGCGGCAGCTTATATGGAGCAATGGCTGGCTTATCACGCTGACCTTTACGCCGTAAGAGACAGAGCTTATGTGCGACGTCTGCAAAAGGAATTGCAAAGTGAAGAAGGAGACTTATTCTTTCTCAGAGATGCCCAGGGGAATCTGGCAGGCCTTCAGGGCCTGGCCGGTAAAGAAAAGCAGGAGCAGCAGGTCCTCTATGGGAAAGACCAGTGGCTGGAATGGAAGGAGAAAACACCAAGGATTATGGCCAGAATCACAAATCTGGAGGAATTCCTGTCTGTCTTTTCTCTGAAAGAGGAAGGAGAACTGGAGATATTGCTGGATGTGGAGGACAAGCTGATACCGGAAAATCAGGGGCCTTACCTGTGGAGCTTAAACGGGCAGAGCAGCCGGCTTATGTCCTGGCCGAAACCTCAGCTGCAGGCTGCAGAGATTTCCGGAGACAGCAAAGATTTCTCCGGTCAGGTGACTTTGCAGGCCAGTATAGGAGATTTGACCTCCTGGCTGTTGGACTATATACCGGCCCAAAAGCTGTGGCCGGATATGCCCCCTTCCCAGGCCAGAGCCTTGAGCCAGGTAAAGCTTTTGGACAGGATTTGGCTGGATGAACTGGTGTAGCGGTGGTGATACACGCAGAATATTCTGAGCTACCTTAGATTTCTATATGGAGGGGGTATACAGTGGAAAAACTTAAAAAAACCATAGACTCTTTATTAGCTGGGGCAGGAGTGGACAAAAAAGATATATTGGCACCTGATAGGAAAAAGCCTGTGTTTCCCTTCAGCGAGACAGGAAGAATACTGGCTTATCTTTTGTGGACAGGCAAAATTACATATGAAGAGTATCTTCAAATAAGCAACGACTATCAGGAACGGAATAAATATCTGGAATTATTTGAGTTATCCCCCAGAACCTTTGGAGAAACCTGGGGAGAGCAGCATATTCGAACTCTTTTTCCTCAATTTTTGAAGGAGACGAAAGAAAGAAACCCGGAGTTTGACGGAGAATATGACCTTATATTGGATGATATACACATTGAAGTGAAAGCTTGCCGGGCCAATAGTACCAAAACCAAGGGAAATTTGGCCGGCAGAGCATATTCCCACATGCAGGCCAGGAAGTCAGGCTTTAAATATCATTTCCAGCAGTTAAAGCCTTCCTGCTGTGATGTATTTATTTGGATTGGTGTCTGCAAGGACCAGCTTCTTTATTGGGTATTGACCAGTGAAGAGCTTTTACAGACTGGTAAGCTGAAGCCTCAGCACCGTAATGAAAATACTGGTGTGAAAGGTACTGGTGTATATGAAGGCCAGGTGTTTATGAAGGAAGAAGAACTTCAGTCTTTCCGTGTTCAAGAGGAAGATATTCTTGAGACAGTACATAATAAAAAATTTGATGTCTATAAATAAAAAGGACTGTTTGCTATTTCTGACAAAGGCGTGGATGGCCTGTTTCAGAAATAGTGAACAGTCTTTTGTGATTTAAATTAGTACAAAAATTTATTATCTTGGTCTACCGCTTTTTTTATGATGGAATATTCTTCTTCGGAAAGCTGGAACAGTTCCTGCAGCAGAGCGTCTATTTCTTCGTATAGGGAGGTTATAACCTTTATATCTGTGGATTTTTCCAAACGATTTACTAAATCTACTATGTGCTTTTGACAGTCTTCCGAAGCATTGGGAATAGGAATTTTTTCAATATGAGTGCGCAGTACCTTTACAGAGTAAAACTTTTTCTGAAAGAAAAACTGTGAAATTCTGGAATTCAGCACGGCCATAATATATTTACAATTCATACCCTCTATTTGAGGAATTAAAATATTGCAGCTGTTAAGAGATAAGGTCTGTTTATTGTCGTAAGCGAATACTAATTGATTGCAGATAAAACGATACAAAAGCTTTTCTTCTGCACGATAATATTCCGTGGGAGCTACCTGCTGAAAAGCGTCCGGCCTGAATTCTATATAATGATTGGAAGGTGTAAAACGATATTTTAACAGGTCTGAACCTTTTAAAACCAATTCATTATTTGTCTTTTTTTCTGAGGTAATATATTTTTTATTGTCACCGGTAACGATTCCCAGAGCAAATACAGCTTTCTTTTCCAAGAATTCCACATGTTTTAAGGATTCCAGTTTTTCCAGCACTTGATATTGGGCGTCGTTCAGGGCAAAGCTGAAATGTTCAGGATTTATTTTTCGCTTGGTCTGAATGATAAAAGTTTCTCCCGGTATAGTTACTTTCATTCCAATACAGGACATAGCCCTTTGTGTTTTTGAAAACTGCAAAATAATACAAGGGCACTGAACTCCATGAAATACATTTCCCAGATATTCCAGGTATTCTATGGAGCCAGAATCAGTAAGGACAGAACGAATAGGAAAATGTGATTTTACATTTAATATTGCCTCCGGAAGGATAAAAGAAACTATACCGTTTTGTTTTACGCTTTTTATTGCTTTTTCTATAAATAAATCATAGGATTCAGGATTTTTCCCCTTGCATGTACAATATTTTCTGTCCAGAGATTTTCTCTGTTCCGGAGTAAAGAGAAAACCCCAAGGGGGATTTCCGATTACAAAATCAAAAGCCGTTTTATCATAATCCAAGAGATAATCCTGGATTGTAAAATTGTGGTATAGCACCTCCGTTTCTTGAAAGCGGTATTTTAAAGCCAAATTGATTCTTGTAAGATATATAGAGATAGAATCCGTATCATTGCCAAATATATTTTCCGGAGGTATTTCGTCAGGAAGCTGCAGCAAAAAATTGCCGGTGCCGCAGCAGGGGTCCAGTATCCTCACTTCATCGCCTCTGTGTATATCCAGGTTGCCCACCAGTTTTTTGACTACAGAGGTAGGTGTATAATAGGAGCCGGTTGCTTTTCGGTCTTTTAAATTCTGACAGGAGATATAAAGTAATCCAAGTATATCCTCATTTGGTTCCCAGTTATAAGAAACGGAAAACAGTTGAGGATTTAAAATGCATACTTTTCTGGCAGCTTCTTTGTCCTGTACTAAATCATCGAGAAGCATGGCATAATTTATTATATCTGCATTTCCCTCTAAATAATCCAAAAGATGAGCCGGCTGAAGGGAGAAACGCTGGGTTATCATCTGAATTGCTGCCTCAGCCAGCAGAAAGCGAATCAGCAAGGTATCCAGGGGTATATGGCTGGCAGAAAGCAGGTCTAAGGTTTGCCGGACAGAAGCAGTTCCGGAGCTGGAATCAGATACATAATAGCCATATAGACCACGGCCGGAAACAAATTTTTTATTCCTTCTGCTTTTTAGGGCTTGATTTTTCCCGTTTGCAAGATCGTTTTTTAAGGAGAGGATATAGTCTTTTTTGAAATATTTGGAATTTTTCTGTACATAGGAGGGTGTCAGCTTTCCTAATTTAATCCAATTTCTTCCGGTTGCTTCAGAGATTCCAAGCTCCTGGCATGCAGCCGATAAGGACAGGAATTGGTCTTGTTCTAAAGTAAGATGTGTTTCATTTTCAGGTAATGCAACAGACACTGACCTGCTTTGTTTCGACAAGTTTTCCATGACAGATACCTCACAAATTTTATAATGCCTTCATTGTATGCAAAGGAGAAATTAATGTCAATATTGAATGTATAGGATTGTATAGGATTGTATAGGAAAAGTAACCTGCAAAGAATCTGTTTCATTCTCAGGTAGCCTGTTTCTTCAGATTGTGATAAACTGTAAAATAGAAAAATTAAAGAACAGGTGAATTGCAATGAACAAAAATTTAAAAATTACAGTAGTAGGCGCAGGCGGTGTTGGAGGATATGTAGGGGGAATACTGGCTAAGCACTATCCGGATATAACCCTGGTAGCCAGAGGAAAAAGAAGAGAATCTCTTCAGGAAAAGGGACTGCGCCTTCACAGCCAGTTTAACGGAGAGATAGAGTCCAGACCGGGACGCATTGTAGAAAGTGCAGAGGAAATTCAGGAAATCCAGGATATGGTGATTATCTGTGTGAAAAATTATTCTCTTGAGGAAGTTTGCCAAAGCCTGAAAGGCTGTATCGGCCAGAATACCCTTGTCCTGCCTGTCATGAATGGGGCTGACACAGGAGAACGGGCCCAGCGTTTCCTGGGAACAGGCATTGTGGTAGACAGTGTTATCTACATTACTGCCTTTTCCAATCCGGACTACTCTGTAACCCAGATTGGCCAGTATGCTAAAATTCAAATTGGTCTCAGAGAGGAGACTCAGGAAAAGAAAGAGGCTCTTCAGACTGCCTGGGAATGTATGAAAGAGGCAGGTCTGGACTGCTATATAAGCCAGGATATTCAGGCGGCGGTTTGGGAAAAATATATTTTTAACTGCGGATATAATGTGATAACCACCTACTACATGGCCATGGTGGAGGAGCTTTGGAAAGACCAGGAAAAATGTAAGGAATTCCGGCAGCTTATGGAGGAGGCTTACCAGGTAGCTATGGCCAAGAACATCCATATCCGGGAAGGCTATGTTGACAGTGAATATGACCGCTTTATGCATCTGGACGTAGGCTCCACCAGTTCGATGAAAAGAGATTTTGAAGGGGGAAAGGCCAGTGAGCTGGAAACCTTCAGCGGTTATCTGGTATCAGAGGCTGAGCGGCTTCAGGTTCCGGTACCTCTTTCCGAGAAAATTTATCAGGATTTAAAACAAAGAAGTATTGGGTAACAGTTCAGCCTAGGTCTGCGCACTTGCTGCGCTGACCGTAAGAACATGATTCAGGAGGCAAAATCCCATCGCCGTAGGCGATTTTGCATGGATTTTGCCTGTAACGGTTCAGCAAGGCTGAACTGTTACAGTATTGAGGCTAGAATTTAAGAAAAACGTTGACTCCCCTGTCGGCAGGGTGTATAATTACGACATTAGAGCTTTGTTGAGTTAAAGCGTTACGGTTTTACTCAATGAAGCGACAGCGTGACAGGGAGGAAAAAGATATGAAAATGAAAAAAATATTAGCACTGATAATGGCAGCAGCAATGGGAATGTCTATGGCAGCCTGTTCCGGAGGCTCTGATTCCGGCGATGCAGACAGCACGGAAAACAGCGAGACAACAGAATCCGCAGAGAGCGAAGCTGATGACAGCGGCTCTGACGCTTCCGGCGACACCTACACTATCGGTATTTGCCAGCAGATGGAGCATGTGGCTTTGGACCAGGCTACAGAAGGCTTTATGGATGCCTGCGAGGAGAAATTCGGCCAGGGAAATGTAGAATTTGATAAGCAGAACGCACAGGGCGAGCAGGCTATGTGCAGCACTATTATCAATAGCTTTGTTTCTTCTGACGTGGATTTGATTTTGGCTAACGCTACCCTGCCTCTTCAGACAGCCGCACAGGCTACAGCAGATATTCCGATTCTGGGAACTTCCATTACAGACTATGCTTCCGCATTGGGAATCGATGCTGCAGACTGGACTGGATCTACAGGTATCAATGTTTCAGGAACCAGCGATTTAGCTCCTATTGACGAGCAGGAAGATATGCTGCTGGAGCTGGTACCTGATGTAAAAACTGTGGGAATCCTGTACTGCTCTGCAGAAGTAAATTCTCAGTACCAGGCAAAGCTGTTTGAGGAAGCTTTAGAGGAAGACGGTATCGCCTATAAGGAGTATACGGCAGCGGATTCCAATGAAATTCAGACTGTAGCAACCAGCGCAGTAGAAGAATGTGACGCTATCTATGTGCCAACCGATAATACAATGGCAAACAATACTCAGCTTATCAATAATATCTGCCTTCCAGCTAAGGTTCCGGTAATTGCAGGAGAAGAGGGAATCTGCTCTGGCTGTGGTGTTGCCACTTTATCTATCAGCTATTATGACATTGGCTATAAGGCCGGTGAAATGGCTTACGAGATTTTGGCCAACGGTGCAGATGTTTCTACCATGGAAATCGAATCAGCTCCTCAGGTAACCAAGCTGTATAATCCGGCAATCAGCGAAGAATTGGGTCTTCAGATTCCGGATGATTACGAGGCGATTTCAGCTGAATAAGGAAAAATAAATAGAGCGGAATAAAGAATCAGGACTGCTGCTTACGGGAAACCAAGGCAGCAGTCTGCTGTGCGTTTTTCGTTCTATAAGAAATTCTTCTGAATTTCCTATAGAACAAAAAGCCCTCCGGGCAGGAGCGCACTGCAGCGGAGAGGAGCTATGTCGCTAAAGCGCTCCAACCCAGGCGGAGAATCCTGCAAAACAGGATTCCTTTTCAGATAAAAGATTTCGCAGAGAAAGAGAGGAATGGACAAATATGATAATAACAACAATGGCGGCGCTGGACCCCATGAGTTTAATAAGAGGACTTCCGGGAAATATAGCCCAGGGACTGATTTGGGGAATCATGGCTCTGGGAGTTTACATTACCTATCGGATTTTAGATTTTGCAGATTTGACGGTAGACGGCTCTTTGGCTACAGGCGGGGCGGTGGCTATTATGCTGATACAGGGTGGGATGAATCCGGCCCTTTCTCTGGTCTTTGCCTTTTTGGCAGGTATGGCGGCTGGCTTTGTTACAGGAATCCTTCATACAGCCTTAGGAATACCGGGAATCCTGGCCAGTATTTTGACCCAGGTTTCTTTATATTCTGTGAATCTGGGAATCATGGGAAAATCCAACCAGAGTGTGGGAATTGCAGCCCAGAACAGTCTGGTGGTTTCCTCCCGTTCTCTTACCGGCAGCGGCAGCTATCTGTTGTTTTTGAAACTGATTGTGGGATGCCTGGTTTTAGTGGCCATTATTTACTGGCTTTTCGGTACTGAACTGGGGGCCTCCATCCGTGCTACAGGCTGCAATCCTCAGATGGCCAGGGCTCAGGGAATCAACACTAATTTCACTAAGGTGATTGCCCTTATGATTTCCAACGGTCTGGTAGGCTTATGTGGCGGTGTATACGCTCAGTTCCAGGGAGCGGCTGATGTAAATGCAGGACGGGGAGCTATTGTTATCGGACTGGCTGCAGTGATTATCAGCGAGGTTATCTTTGGCAAGCTGTGTGCGGGAAAAAAGATTGCATTTGCCTATACTCTGGCAGCTGTTTTTGTAGGAGCAATTTTATATTTTATTGCCTATGCGCTGGTTATGTGGTTCGGCGTTGACTCAAACTATATGAAGTTATTCTCTGCTCTGGTCGTAACCTGCTTTTTGGCTGTGCCTTATCTGAAGGACAGATATATGGTGAGAAGGAGGATGGCAAAATAATGGGATATATGTTGGAAATACAGGATGTGCATAAAACCTTTAATATAGGGACTATCAATGAAAAGGTGGCTTTAAACGGCGTGAACCTGAATCTGAATCCCGGTGATTTTGTTACGATTATCGGCGGAAACGGGGCCGGAAAATCTACCACCCTGAACGCTATTGCAGGGGTATGGCCTATTGACCAGGGAAAAATCATTGTTGACGGTGTGGATATTACCAAACTGCCGGAGCATAAACGGGCCGTACACCTGGGAAGAGTATTCCAGGATCCGATGATTGGCACAGCAGCCACTATGTCTATTGAGGAAAATATGGCTATTGCCGCCAGAAGAGGAGAGAGGCGAGGTCTTGGCTGGGGCATTTCCAGAAAAGAAAGGGAAAACTACAAGACCCATTTAAAAGAACTGAACCTGGGCTTGGAAGAACGTCTCAGCACGAAGGTAGGATTACTGTCAGGAGGCCAGCGTCAGGCTATTACCCTGTTGATGGCAGCCATGAAGAAACCTAAGCTGCTTCTTCTGGATGAGCATACTGCTGCACTGGATCCTAAGACAGCGGCAAAGGTGCTGGAGATTTCAGACAAAGTAATCCAGGAATACAATCTTACAGCTATGATGGTTACCCACAATATGAAAGATGCTATTGCCCATGGAAATCGTCTGATTATGATGCATGAGGGCAGAATTATCTATGACGTGGCCGGGGAAGAGAAGAAAAAGCTTCATGTGTCTGACCTGCTGATGAAATTTGAAGAGGCCAGCGGCGGCGAATTCGCCAATGACAGAATGATGCTGGCATAAACTTTTATATGACAAATTCGGAGGCTGCTCCGTGAAATCCGGGAAAGAAAAAGATTCTTTCCTTTGGGATTTTACGGGGCAGCTTTTTATGGGTGGAAAATCAGGAGAAGAAGCTTAATTTCTTGGAAAAGATTGACAAGAAAGAAATAAGTATGGTATATAACATATGGAAGATAGTTACAACTAACTAAAGCAAGCCTATGCTAATTGTATTTAATCCAAAATTCCCTGATGGCAGAGGTCGAAGAGTCGGAAGGAGCTAAGTATGCATTTCTGCAAGGCACTTAAATGAGAGGTACTGGAGGTACGCCGATGAAAGTAACGCAGCAGAAATGCATATTCAGCCGTTCCCACCGTTTAGCCCCTTGTACATTGAAGGCGAGGATAGAGGAAACAAAAAAGCGGCAGCCATATAGTGGAAATTTTTGAAGGAAGAAAGGAAGGAAAGATGAAAGCAAAGAAAAGAAAACAGGGCTTTCTGACCCGAGTTGCAGGAATCATCCTTGCCCTTTTTATAGGGGCAGGCTTTCCTGCTGTTCTGGTACAGGCAGCCAGCGGTATGGTCTATACCTGTATCATTCACCCCTGCTACCGGCATCCGGTGACAGGAGAGATTGAAGATTCGGGAGGAGAGGCTTCTTATGCCACAGGACAGGGAATGGTAGAGGGAGCCGTGTATCCCACAGGTATTTTAGAATTGACTGATAGCGGTGAATATTACCTTACCATACGCATGAGCCTGATGAGTTACACTTCAGGACACAGCTTTTGGGTGCAGAATGTGGGAGACACAGGATGGGCTACTCCGGCTCTGGGAGTTACCGGAGAAGGAACAGACAGCAGCGGAACCACCAATGATATTTGTATTCAGGTGCCTAGTGAAAATTGTGTGGTAAGAGGAGCCATGTATGTGGAATCCATGGGCAGGGATGTTGTTTTTTACTTGTATCCAAGTGATTTTACAGTGGGAAATAACACAGATATGAATGCCACCATAGTAACCACTGCCTCAGGCACAGAAGAAAACAGCGGTACAGGCACCAGTCAGGGTACTACAGACGGCAGCCAGAACACCACATCTTCCGGTTCCTCCCAGACTGCATCTTCAGGAAGCTCCGGAGGTACACTGTCTTCTTCTGGTCTTTCTGCTTCTGCTTCAGCACCGGAGGGAGCTTCCCAAAGCAGCGAAGAGGAAAGCCAAGAGAGTACCCAAGAAGTGACGAAGCTGGAAAATACTATCCAGGACCCTGCGGATTCTTCCGGAGAGACAGAAACCCTATCTGGGGAGGATACAGAGCTGAACCAGGCCCAGGGACTGAGCCTGTCTACGGAAACAGAAGAGAGCCGGGAAAGCAACGGGCAGGTACAAAGCAGCAGTGCAGCAGCCATAGCTGCTGCCGTGACGGTATCCGGACTGATTCTCATGGGAACGGCAGTATTTCTTCCGAAGAAACTGGCGCAGATGGGGCGGAGGATATGATGATGACGAGATGTAGAAAAGGGAAAGAAAGAAGGATGCTGACAGGTATTTTGCTTCTGGCAGCTTTGTCCTGGGGCTCTTTCAGCGGATGTGTGGATCAAAGCGGAGGGGGAGATACAGAAGAGAGTGGCCAGGCCAGTGTTCAAACTCTTTTGGAAATCACAGACCCACAGGAAAAAGCAGCGGTAGAGGCAGCGAAGGGAAAGGTTGCAGCCATGGGAGAAGAACCCAGAATCATTGCCACCTCTCCGGCGGTAGCTCAGATATGCGATTATTTGGAGTTGGATTTGGCAGGGGTGTGTTCCAGCTCTGGTTCCGCCATACCGGAACGGTATCAGGATGCGGAACAGGTGGGAACAGCTATGAGTCCGGACATGGAGATTGTGGCTTCCCTGTCTCCGGACTGGATATTAAGTCCTTCCAGCCTGCAGTCAGATTTGCAGCCTAAATATGAAGCTATTGACACGGACTGGGCTTTTCTGAATCTGCGCAGCGTCCAGGGTATGTACCGATCCATTCAGGAACTGGGAGAGATTTTCAAAAGGGAGACCCAGGCTCAGAAGCTGGTGGAGGAATTCACAGATTTTTATGAGGAATACAAAGATAAAAACCAGGGGAAGGAATCTCCTCAGGTCTTGATACTGATGGGGCTTCCGGGAAGTTATATCATTGCCACGGAAAATTCTTATGTAGGAAGCCTGGTAGAGCTGGCCGGAGGTGAAAATGTGTACGGCGGCACGGACCAGGAATTTCTCACTGTAAATACAGAGGATATGAAAACCAAGGAACCAGATGTGATTCTGCGGGCAGCTCACGCCCTGCCGGACCAGGTAGTGGAAATGTTCAAAGAGGATTTTGACACAAATGATATTTGGAAGCATTTTCAGGCGGTTCAGGAAGGAAGAGTCTACGACCTAACCTATGAATATTTTGGCATGAGTGCAAACTTTAATTATCCCCAGGCATTGGAAGAACTGCAGCCCATGCTTTACCCGGAAAATGCAGAGGATGAAGAAATGGCCAGAGAAAACAGTGAAAAAGCTGCTGGAGCGGCGGAGGATAGTCAGGGCTCCCAGGAGACAGATGAAGCTGCACAAAAAGAAATTACCAAGCAGGAGGACTAGGAATGAGTGAAGAAAAGCAGAAAATTTCCGGAAAAGAAATAGGGCTCTCAGAACTTCAGGGGCAGGATAGGAGCCGGAAAAACAGAAAAAAAGCAAGAGCAGTCCTGTCCTTTCTGGTTTTGTCGGTACTGCTGATTATCCTTATTTTTGCATCCGTAAATATCGGCAGTCTGAAAGTGTCCATGGGAGAACTGTACAGAGGATTGTTTGTAGAACGGATAGAGAATGTGGCGGCAATTTATGATTTACGTTTTCCCAGAATTGTGATTTCTCTTTTCGCCGGAGCTGCGGTGGCGGTATCCGGTGTATTATTTCAGGCAGTTCTGAAAAATCCTTTAGCGGATCCGGGAATCATCGGGATTTCCAGCGGGGCCAGTTTTACGGCTGTGCTGGTAACGGCATTTTTGCCCGGGCTGTACCTTTTTACCCCATTCTTCGCTTTTGCAGGAGGGGTGCTGGCCTTTTTCCTGGTATACAGCCTGTCCTGGAGGGGAGGACTGAGCCCTCTGCGCATCATACTTACCGGTGTGGCAGTAAGCGCTATGTTTACCGGACTTTCCGACGGACTGAACGCTATGACAGGGGGAAATTCTTCGGGAGTAGCTTCTATTGTGGAAGGAAATATTACCCAGAAAACCTGGGATGATGTGTATACCTTGCTGCCTTATGTGCTGGCAGGCCTTGTGCTGGCTCTTTTCTTTTCCGGTGTGTGCAACCTTATGGCTCTGGAGGATAAAACGGCCAGAGGTCTGGGGGTAAATGTAAATCTTATGCGGATTTTTATTTCCCTGATAGCTGTACTTTTAGCCAGTATTTCCACAGCCGTGGCGGGAGCCATCAGCTTCCTGGGTCTTATTGTGCCACACATCGGAAGGCTTCTGGTGGGCAGCGACCACAGAGCTTTGGTACCTTTTTCTATGCTGGCAGGAGCCTTTGCCTTTTTGCTTGCGGACACCATTGGAAGAACGGTAGCCCCACCCTATGAAATTTCAGCCGCTATTATTATGAGTGTCATTGGCGGTCCCTTCTTTATCATTTTACTGAGGAGGTCAAAAAAGTATGGAGCATGAGAAGAAAAAACCGGCTATGGAAGCCAGGGGTCTTTCTTTTTCCTATGGAAAAAACAAGGTATTGCGGGATATATCCTTTACTATTGAAGAGGGAAAGATTACGACTATTATGGGAGCTAACGGCTGCGGAAAGTCTACGCTCTTTCAGTTAATGACGAAAAATCTCTATCCTGGAAAAGGGAATATCTTTCTTCATGGAAAGAATATCCAGAACCTGGGATTAAAGGATTTTGCCAAACGGGTTTCTATTGTACACCAGTACAATACTTCAGCAGATGACATCACAGTGGAACGCCTGGTTTCCTTTGGCCGGACACCTCATATGAAGCTGATGCAGAGCAGGAGCGATGAGGACGAAAGGCTGATACAATGGGCCATGGAAGTTACCAATGTAGAAAAATACAGGGACAGGGAGATAAGCCGCCTTTCCGGGGGACAGAGGCAGAGAGTCTGGATAGCCATGGCCCTGGCTCAGAATACCAGAATTCTTTTTCTGGACGAACCCACTACTTATCTGGATATCCGGTATCAGATTGAGATATTGCAGCTGATTCAAAAACTGAACCGGGATTATGGTATTACCATTATCATGGTGCTGCATGATATGAACCAGGCTATTCATTATTCCCACCGGATTATCGGCCTAAAGGAAGGAAAGGTAGCAGTCCAGGGAGTGCCGGAGGAGGTTGTGGATGAAGAGTGTATCCGGAAATTATATGGAATTTCCCTGGATGTAGTGTCTGTCAGAGGCAGAAGATTTGTTATGACAGTATAGGATATTAAAATTACAACGCTGAAAAAGGAGAATAGATGATGAAGAAAAAAAATCCATTTCGTATTTTGTGGATAGCCTTGGGCTTTCTTTGCCTGGGACTGGGAAGTATAGGAATTCTGCTGCCCATACTTCCTACAGTACCTTTTTACCTGGCCACGGTCTTTTGCTTTGCCAAAAGTTCCAAAAGGCTTCATGACTGGTTTATGGGCACAGGCCTTTACAAGCGGCATTTAGAAAGCTTTGTGCAAAAGAAATCCATGAGTATGAAGAGCAAGCTTTCTATTGTGGGAACAGTAACGGTTATCATGGCAGCAGGTTTTTTCATGATGAGCAATGTTCCGGCAGGCAGAATCTGTCTGGCTGTAGTCTGGGTCTGCCATTTATATTATTTTTTCTTCCGGGTGAAAACCTTACGTCCGGAGGAAGTGTGAGAAGATAGGAAACAAAAATATGATTAAAAAACGACTGATTGGGCTTTTAACCCATGCTAAAAAATATATTCTGTATCAGGTAGTCTGGCAGTGGCTGTCTCTGCTTTGCCAGGTACTGGTGATTTATTGTGTGTCCATGGTTCTGGAGAAGTCTCTTTTTCGGGAGATAACCGGAAAAGGAGCATTTGGGTATGGTGCTGTTATGGCGGCGGCCATGGGACTGCGGTTTTTTTGCGACCGGCAGGCCTCCCATGCCTCTTACCTGGCCAGTGTGGATGTAAAGAGGATTCTCAGGGAAAAAATTTACGGAAAGCTTCTGCGGCTGGGAGCCGGATACCGGGAAAAAGTGTCTACTGCTCAGGTGGTGCAGATGGCTGCAGAAGGTGTGGAACAGCTGGAAACCTATTTTGGAAAATATCTGTCCCAGCTTTTCTATAGCCTGCTGGCTCCTCTGACCCTATTTGTGCTGTTATCCTTTGTTAATTGGAAAGCCAGCCTGGTACTGCTCATCTGTGTGCCTTTGATCCCTTTGTCTATTGTGGCAGTGCAGAAACTGGCCAAGAGGCTGCTGTCTAAATATTGGGGGATTTATACGGAGCTTGGAGACAGTTTCCTGGAAAATCTCCAGGGATTAACTACACTGAAAATCTATCAGGCAGACCAGGAAAAAGCAGAGAGTATGGACCGGGAGTCCCAGCGGTTCCGGAAGATTACCATGAAGGTCCTTACTATGCAGCTGAATTCCACCAGTGTTATGGATATTATCGCTTACGGAGGAGCTGCGGTTGGAATGACGGTAACGCTCACCCAGTTTCAGGCAGAAGCTGTCAGCCTTCATGGTGCCTTGATGTTGGTGCTTTTGGCTTCGGAATTTTTTATCCCTCTCCGGCTTTTAGGCTCCTTTTTTCATATCGCCATGAACGGTATGGCGGCCAGTGATAAGATATTTGCTCTTTTAGATTTACCGGAGCCTGAGATTCAGGGAGAGGAGCTGAAAGAAAAGAATCCGGGTATCCGCCTTTCTGAGGTCCGGTATGCTTATGAACCCCAAAGAGAAATCCTGAAAGGTATTTCCATGGAGCTTCCACGGGGAAGTTTTACGGCTATTGTGGGAACCTCGGGCTGCGGAAAAAGTACCATAGCCTCCATCCTTACAGGGCGCAACAGAGGGTATGAGGGCAGTGTAATGCTGGGGGGAAAGGAATTATTCCGTGTATCAGAAAAAAGCCGGATGGAACATATTACCCTGGTGAGCCACAACAGCTATCTGTTTAAGGGAACCGTGGAGGACAATCTGCGGATGGGAAAACCGGATGCAGAAAAAGATGAACTGATACAGGCCTTAAAGAGAGTAAACCTCTGGGGCTATTTGGAGGGGCAGCAGGGACTTAAGACTCAGGTACTGGAAAAAGGCAGCAATTTTTCCGGCGGTCAATGCCAGAGACTGGCCATTGCCAGGGCATTGCTCCATGACACACCTATTTATATTTTCGACGAAGCGACCTCCAATATTGACGCCGACAGCGAGGAAATGATAATGAAAGTTATCCGTGAGCTGGCCAGGACCAGAACCATTCTGTTGATTTCTCACCGCCTTGCCAATGTGGTGGAAGCAGGGCGGATTTATATGCTGAAAGACGGAGCTGTTTCCCAGGCAGGAACCCATGAAGAGCTGATGGCTGCAGGAGGAGATTATAAGAAGCTGTATCAATTTCAGATGGAATTGGAGAAGTATGGAAAGGAGGCCAGGGGATGAAAAGACAGCAAAAGTATGAAGGGATAAACAAGAGAGAAGGGGAGGCTGGAAGAAGAAGCGGGCTTCAGATAATGGGAAAGCTTATAGGACTGGTAAAGCCTCTGCTTCCTATTATGCTCTGTGCTGTTTTCCTGGGGACTGCAGGGTATCTCTGCGCTATTTTTCTGACCATTTTAGCTGGCTGGGGTATTCTACATATATTGCCGGAAACCTTAGGCACGGAAATTCTGATAGGAGGAAGCCTGGGAACAGCAGGGGTAAAGACGCTGTTTGCAGCTCTTGGAATTTTGGCCCTGCTGCGGGGAATCCTTCATTATGGTGAGCAGTATTGTAATCATTTTATAGCCTTTAAGCTGCTGGCCATAATCCGGCATAAGGTGTTCAAGGCTTTGCGTAAACTCTGTCCGGCTAAGCTGGAGGGGAGAGACAAAGGAAATCTGATTTCCGTGCTTACCTCAGATATAGAGCTTTTGGAGGTCTTTTATGCCCACACCATTTCCCCGGTGGCCATAGCGGTGCTGACTTCCCTGCTTATGCTGGGATTTCTGGGAAATCTTTCTCCGTTTGCCCTTCTTCCGGCACTGGCCGGATACCTGACAGTGGGAGCTGTGATTCCCCTGGTATACGGGAAAAGGGGAGCTGACAAAGGAATGGAATTTCGCAATGCTTTCGGGAATCTGAATAGTTTTATTCTGGATTCTCTCCGGGGATTAGACGAGACCATTCAGTATCAGACAGGAGAAGAAAGAGGGCGCAAGATGGAAGAACTGTCCAAGGGATTGGGCGGACTGCAAAAAGGTCTGAATCGCCTGGAAGCTTCCCAAAGGTCTGTGACAAACCTGGCTATTTTGGGCTTTTCCCTTGCAGAATTGTTTTTGATGGCAGGTTTATATCAGATAGGAAATGTGGATACCACGGCAATGCTTATAGCCCCTATAGGCCTGATGGGCTCTTTTGGACCGGTTACTGCCTTGGCCAGTCTTTCCAATAATTTGAATCAGACTTTAGCCAGCGGGGAGAGGGTGCTTTCTCTTCTTGAGGAGGAACCCAAGGTGAAGGAATTGTCCGGACAGGAGGAAACCCGATTCCAGGGAGGAACTGCAGAGCATGTGGATTTTTCCTATGGCCAGGAGCAGATTCTCCAGGATTATTCTATGGAAATCCCAAAAGGAAGGATTATTGGCATACACGGAGCCAGCGGTTCCGGAAAGTCTACCCTACTGAAGCTGTTTATGCGCTTCTGGGATGTGCAGGGAGGACAAGTGAAAATAAGCGGAAAGGACGTCCGGAACATCAATACAGGAGACTTAAGGCATATGGAGTCCTATGTCACACAAGAGACTCATCTTTTCCATGATTCTATTGCCAACAATATTGGAATCGGAAAACCGGGAGCCACCAGAGAAGAGATTATGGAGGCGGCCAGGAAAGCTTCCATCCATGACTTTATCCAGACTCTGCCTAAGGGATATGACACAGAGGTGGGAGAATTGGGCGACACTTTGTCAGGAGGAGAAAGACAGCGAATTGGTATTGCCCGGGCTTTTCTCCACGACGCACCATTTCTGCTTCTGGACGAGCCCACCAGCAATCTGGATGCTCTGAATGAGGGAATCATCCTGAAATCCCTGAAAGAAGAGAGAGGAGACAAAACCGTGGTGCTGGTGTCCCACAGACGGTCCACCATGAACCTGGCGGACCAGGTGTTTGAGATGAAACAGGGGCGGCTGTCATGAGGATGGCATCTGTACATAACACCCACATATCTGCTGATGTAGGTATGTGGGAAAGCTTTCATGCCAGTTCTGGCAAAATATCAAAACCAATCAATCGAAAAAATAAATAAGACAGAGGAATTCTATCCGGCAAAAGAGAAGAATGCAGACAGTTCAAGATTTGCAATATTTTGTATAAGAAAAGAAAGAAATTGTTTTTCTCTTCATGATACACTTTCTATAACAGAAAAATTTAAAGAGGTGTTAGCTATGGAAATTAGAACAGCAGCTTCTCCAAGAGACGTGAAGCATTACACGACAGACCGTCTGCGTGAAGAATTTTTGATTCAGGACCTGTTCACTCCGGGAGAAATCAAAATGGTATACAGTCATATTGACCGTATTATTACCGGAGCAGCGGTCCCGGGTAAAGAGGACCTGCAGCTTAAGGCAGGAGAGGAGCTTCGTGCCCAGTATTTCCTTCAGAGAAGAGAAATGGGAATTATCAACATAGGAGGGCCAGGCAGTATTACCATTGACGGCAGGGTTTACAAGGTGGCTCCCAGAGAAGGTATGTATATCGGCAAGGGAGCCAGAGAGATTTCCTTTGGAAGCCAAGATGAAAAAACACCGGCCAAATTTTACTTTAACAGTACGCCGGCCCATCATACCTACCCTACAGTGCTGATTAAACCGGAAGGCCAGCAGGAGGAAGGGATTGTGATAATAAAGGATGAAAATAAGGTAGAGCTTGGAAGCCTGGAGCAGTCCAATCACAGAACCATCTGTAAATATATTCTTCCGGGACAGGTAGAAAGCTGTCAGCTGGAAATGGGAATGACAAAACTGGAGCTCGGAAGCGTTTGGAATACCATGCCAAGTCATACTCATGACAGAAGAATGGAGGTTTATCTTTATTTCGATATTCCGGAAGATGCCTTTGTCATGCACGTTATGGGAGAGCCTGCAGAAACCAGACATATTATTATGAGAAACCAGGAAGCCGTGATTTCTCCAAGCTGGTCTATTCACTCCGGATGTGGTTCACAAGCCTATACCTTTATTTGGGGTATGGCGGGAGAAAACCAGGATTTTGATGATATGGATAATATTGCGAATAAAGATTTGCGGTAAGCATTTTGCAGAAAGGGTAAAAAATGGATATATTAAAAAACTTTTCATTAGAAGGAAAGGTGGCTCTGGTAACAGGAGCTGCTTATGGTATCGGATTTGCAATTGCAGAAGCCTACGGACTGGCAGGAGCTAAAATTGCTTTTAACTGCAGAAGCAAGGAGCATCTGGATAAGGCGTTGAAGGACTATGAGGAAAAAGGAATTCAGGCAAAAGGATATATCTGCGATGTAACGGACGAAGAACAGGTGGCCCAGATGGTGGCAGATATTGAGAAAGAATTAGGCGTTATTGATATTCTAGTAAACAATGCAGGAATCATTAAGCGGATTCCCATGACAGATATGAGCGTGGAGGAGTTCCGCCAGGTGGTCGACATTGATTTAAATGCTCCTTTTATTGTGTCGAAAGCTGTTATCCCAGGTATGATAAACAAAGGACAGGGAAAAATTATCAATGTTTGTTCTATGATGAGCGAGCTGGGAAGAGAGACTGTTTCTGCCTATGCGGCAGCTAAAGGTGGATTGAAAATGCTGACAAAAAACATTGCTTCCGAATATGGAGAATACAACATTCAGTGTAACGGCATTGGACCGGGATATATTGCTACTCCACAGACAGCTCCTTTGCGGGAGATACAGCCAGATGGTTCCAGACATCCATTTGACCAGTTTATCATCGGTAAAACTCCGGCAGCACGCTGGGGAACGCCGGAAGATTTAATGGGCCCGGCTCTGTTCCTGGCTTCCAAGGCTTCTGATTTTGTAAACGGACATATTTTATATGTGGACGGCGGTATTCTGGCCTATATCGGAAAACAGCCGAAATAACCGGCTTGCAGGTATTAAATTAGGGAAGAGGAGATAAAAAATATGAGAATTGCATTGATAAATGAAAACAGTCAGGCAGGGAAAAACAGCCAGATTGAAAACGCATTGAAAAAAGTAGTGGAGCCTATGGGCTTTATTGTGGATAATTATGGAATGTATACAGCAGAGGATAAGGCACAGCTTACCTATGTACAGGTGGGAATCCTGGCTGCTGTTCTGTTAAATGGAGGAGCAGCGGATTATGTAATTACAGGCTGCGGCACCGGAGAAGGTGCTATGCTGGCCTGCAATTCCTTCCCAGGAGTTATCTGCGGCCATGTGGAAGACCCTCTGGACGCCTATACCTTTGCCCAGATAAATGACGGCAATGCTATCGCCATTCCTTTTGCCAAAGGCTACGGCTGGGGCGGAGACCTGAATCTGGAGTATATTTTTGAAAAGCTGTTCTGTGAGGAGAGCGGTCAGGGTTATCCCAGAGAAAGAGCAGTTCCGGAGCAGACCAATAAGAGAATTCTGGACCAGGTCAAAACAGTTACCTACAGAGATATTACAGATATTCTGAAAGAGCTGGACCAGGAACTGGTAAAAGGCGCATTGGCAGGAGAGCATTTCCAGGAATACTTCTTTAAAAATTGTAAATGCCAGAAGCTGGCTGCCTGCGTGAAAGAAATTTTAGGCTGTCAGGAGTGAGAGTATGCTTTGTCTGAAAGTAATTGATAAAAACGGAAAGACTGCCGGCTTGAGCAGGGGAGAGAAAGAGGCGAATTTACCCCTTACCCGGGAATATCAGGAAGGAGACCAGATTTTTCTGGAAGCTTCTCCCAGTCCCTGCTATGTATGGCTTCAGGTGGACGAGGCATTAGGGTATTCCATGATTTATCTCACAGGAGATGTGCATTACAGAATTCCCTTTGGAGAGAAAAGGATAAATCTGCCGCCAAAGGCTTTCTCCGGTGAGAAGCATCTGATTCGTGCCAGAATGGCAAAGGAGTTTGAAATAAAAGCTTACCGGAATCTGGCGGTGAATGTAAATGACCAGCACGAAAATAAAACTTCCTTTCCTCATGCCACAGCTAATGTGGAGACAAGAGGCGAATCTGTGTTTGCGGCCAGCAATGCCATAGATGGTATTACGGCTAATTCCTGCCACGGGGAGTGGCCTTATGAGTCCTGGGGCATTAACCGGAATCCGGAAGCCAGACTGAAACTGGATTTTGGCCGTCAGGTAGAGGTGGATTGCCTGACTTTTTATCTCCGGGCGGATTTTCCCCATGATAACTGGTGGGAAAAAATAACCGTTACTTTTTCTGACGGAGAGCAAATGGAGTTTTCCATGAAAAAAACAGGAGAGGCCCAGGAATTTTCATTTGAAAAGAAAAAAATCCGCTGGCTGGAATTATCCAATCTGATTCCTTCTCAGGAGCCTTCTCCTTTTCCGGCTTTGAGCCAAATCGAAGTGTACGGAAGGGATTTATAGGAATACAAAAATAAAAGAAAGAGCCCGGCAGGGAATGCAGAAGCAGTTCCTTTGCCGGGCCTTTCTTGTGTAATGGTAAAAATACCCTCCTGCTCTGCCCAACATCATAAACTTAAGTGTTATCGAAAGGAGTCTGTTTGAATAGGCAGATTCCTTTCTTTATGATAAAATGACTACAGGAATCCCATATTATCTCCGAACAGTCGGTAAGGAAACATTGCGACTTTCTAGATATCCGGAATGGATTGAAACAAAGTAAAATAACTTATATTTTTTAGGAGCATTGAAATTTGCGTCAGATGCTTGTATAATAACAAGAAAATACGCAAGAAAATGAGCAAGAACATGGAGGTGCTTTTATGGGAGAATATAAACCGCCTTTTAGAATAACAAATGAAATTTTGTCGTATGTATCGTCAATTTCTGAGAAGATCGGACACATAACGGCTACCAATAATCTTGAAGCAAAACCGCATTTGAGAAAAAACAATAGAATTAAATCTATACATTCTTCGTTGAAAATTGAAGCTAATTCTTTGACTTTAGGACAGGTAAGAGATGTTATTAATGGTAAGGTTGTACTTGGAGAACAAAAAGAAATTCAGGAAGTAAAAAATGCTTATGCTGCCTATGAGAAATTCTCGGAGATTGATCCTTATAACATTCGACACTTAAAGAAACTCCATGGGATTATGACAAAGTATCTCGTGGAGGAATCAGGTGAATTTCGCTTGGGGGAAGAAGGTGTTTTTAACGGTGAGCGGTGCATCTTCATGGCTCCACCGGCTCGATCTGTACC
>CABSEJ010000034.1 GCA_902476765.1 uncultured Blautia sp. | reverse complement strand
CGGGAGCACACCGTGCGGAGCAATCCGGTATCAAAGGGGTCAAAATACCTTTTGAACCCAACATCCATTTAACAGTATAGTGTTAAAAAGAAAAGCCGTGGCTAAGGAAAACGAGGACAGAATTCCATAAAGAGGTGTAAATAAGAGCAGAGGCAAATCCAGATTTGCGATAAGGAAAGCAAGGGAAGAGGTTTGGAGAACTGTAAATATAGGCAAAATAAGACGGACATTTATGTTGAAAAAAGCGGAGATAGAAATAGAGAGAGTAAGGCAAGTATGACCGGGGCTATGAGCCTTTTATTATTGGTGCTGCTGTCTTTGCTGGCTGTTTGTATACAGGGAGCCAGGATTTCCAGCTCCAGGGTGCAGGCTGTCAATGGGATAGATTTGGGGCTGTATTCTCTCTTTGCCCAATATGACAGAGATTTGCTTCAGGATTACAGTCTGTTTTTTCTGGATGGTGGTTTTGGGGAAGGAGAATTGCGCTTGGGGCAGGTAATCAATCAAATAGAGCATTTTGCCCAGCCTGTAATGGAAAGCGGGATTACTGGCTGTAAGCTGCAGTCCTGCGGTATTCAAGCCTGGCGCCTGGCAACTGACAGGCAAGGGGAAGCGGTAAGACAGCAGATTGTCCGGTATATGAAGGATAACCTGGGAAACACAGGAATAGAGCTTTTAAAGGAACAGTTGGAAGAAAACCAGCAGATTTTGCAGCGACAGAGTAGTATTGAGGCAGAAGGCCTGGAGGAGGCGGAAATAGAAAATCAGGAACCTATGGAAGAAATCTCGGAATCCAATAATCCTTTGGACATTATAAAAAGCATTAGAGAAAATGGATTTTTGGGCCTGGTACTTCCGGCCGGAGATGTACTTTCCCAAAAGACAGTGGAGCCTGCAAGCTTGGTTTCCAACAGAGGACTGAACCAGGGAATAGGAAATCTTTCCCGGCTTGAGACAGAGAAAGGAGCTTTTGACAAACTGCTTATTCAGGAATACATTCTCCAAAAACTGAGTTTTTACACAGAACAAAAGCAGCAGGGAGCTCTGAATTATCAGGCAGAGTATGTGCTGGGAGGAAAAAACAGCGATAAAGAAAACCTTCAGTATACAGTAAACCGCTTGCTTTTGCTGAGAGAAACTGCAAATATTGCCTTTCTCTATACCAGTCAGGAAATGCGGGCCCAGCTTAGAGCCTGTGCGGCCGCTCTTTCTTTCCTCCTGCTCATACCCGAAGGCATGAGTTTTGTACAGGGAGTTTTAGCTGCAGGCTGGGCCTATGTGGAAAGTATCTGTGATGTGAAAACCCTTCTTTCAGGAGGAAAAATTCCTCTTATAAAGGATAACAGTACCTGGAAAACACAGCTGAAAAGTTTGGCTGTAGAAGAGAATTCCTCAGAAAAAGGAATGTCTTATCGGGAATATCTGTTTCTTCTGCTGTCTTTCTCCTCCGCAGAAAAGCTGACATCAAGATGCATGGATATGATAGAGCAAAATATTCGGCAAAAACCGGGAAAAGAGAATTTTTCCCTGGATGCTTGCCTGGATGCCCTATCTGTCAATTTCCTGATAGAAGGACCCGAGGAAACCCAATGGGAGGCACAGCGGTTTTATACCTATGATATGTGAGAATAAAAGATAAAAAGATAGGAATAGGAGGCAGAATATGGAGTTTTTGGCAGAAAAAGGAAAAAGAATAAGAAAGGGGGAAGGAGCTCTTCGGCATAAAGGGAGCCTCACTGTAGAATGTGCTCTGATTCTGCCTCTTTTTTTCCTGGCAATGGTGGCAGTTACCGGGATGTTGGATTTATACCGAATTCAGATAAGGATACAATCTTCCCTATGTGAAGGAGCCAGGGAGTTAGGAATGTATGCCTACTGCAGAGAGGGGGAAGATAGCTCGCCCGTAGGCCTGGTAGAAGGTGCTGTCTGCGGAGCATACGGAATGAAAAAAGTCCGGGATAGTCTGGAAGGAGAACGACTCAGCCAGATTTTAGGCGGTATAAACGGAATTGTTTTCGTGGGTTCCGGATATCAGAATGACACGGTAACTTTGAGAGCCAGCTTTCTCTACAGAAATCCGATAGATTTTTTTCGACTTTTTCCTGTCTCAATATCTTTAGAGAGCCAGGCCAGGGCCTGGACAGGATATAATGGGGTTACTTACGGCTCTCAGGAAGGAGAAGAACTGGTATATGTAACAGAATGGGAAAGTGTTTATCACACCTCTTCTGCCTGTACACACATATCTTTGGATATACAAAAGGTAAGCCTTACTGAGGCGGAAAACAGCAAAAATCAATATGGAGAGCATTATCATCCCTGTGAAAAATGTGTGGGAGATACAAGAGGAAAAAGTCAGGTTTACATAACGAGAACGGGTGACTGTTACCACAATAGCCGGGATTGTTCTGGCTTGACAAGAACAGTTATGGCAGTAAAAAAATCTCAAGCCTCTGCTCTCAGGGAATGTAGCAGATGCAAAGGAGAATGAGAATCAGGAATAAAAAAGATTCGACACAGAAAGGGATATAATGCTATGGAGTGGAATTATGGAAATCAAATGGTTAGTACACACGACAATGCTGGGCTTTTGCAGCATACAAGATATAAAAACAAAACAGATTTCTCTGTGGAAGCTGATTCTGTATGGGCTGCTGGTACTGGCAATGGAGATAGGGAAGTTTTTCACCGGAGGGGAAGATATTACTGGTCTTTTTCTTTACTGTTTAACAGGAATGGTTCCCGGCCTGCTGCTTTTGCTGCTGGCCAGGGTTACTGATGAGGCTGTAGGATACGGAGACGGATTGTTTATGCTTGTTCTGGGATTCTCTTTGGGTTTTTGGAATGGCCTGGGAGTTTTGGCTACCGCTCTTTCAGGGGTATTTTTAACAGCACTTTGGCTATATGTCTCCGGAAAAAGAGGGAGAGTCTTTCGAATACCTTTTCTTCCCTTTTTGTTCGCAGGAACGGCAGGGGCTATTCTGTGGATTCGAGTATAAGAAAACTTGGCTCGTTGCTTGCGGGAATAAAAGCAGAAATGAGGAACAAGGATGCAGAGCAAAGTACGGAATAGAGATTGGAAAATCAGAAACAAAAACAGACAAAATATGTATTCTGTAAAAGAGAGAAGACAGATACTCAGAGGGAGTTATACAGTGGAAATGGCATTGCTCAGCGGAGTTTGGCTTTTGGTGATTTTTGCCTCTCTTCTACTGATTTTAGGAACTTACGCTGGAGTAAGGGATACAGCAAAAGCAGCGGAAGGAGCGGCTTATGGAAGTATAAATGGCGTGCCAAGACAGGGAGAAGCCCTTTCGGCAGCATCCAACCGGATAGACAAAGAAAACGGTTTTTCTGTGTCAGGAAGCAGTCGGGAAATAACGGTGAGCTATTCTAATACCCTGGCAATTCCCTATGGGGAATTGAAATGGAAGCGAGAAGGAATGATAAAAACCAAAGTGATTCGCCCCGTGCTTTTTATAGAAAAAGTAGAAAAATCCAGAAGATTTCTGGAAAACCTTACAGGGCAATAAAGAGAGGAGTCGGACAGGTGGAGATTAGTTATAAAAGAAGCAGAGGTGCCAGTTATATGATTCTTCATGAAGACCAGGCCCGGCCGGGAACAGGATATCAGAGACAGATTTTTTTCGAGAATGAAATACCGGGACTTTTACCTTGCCAGGCTCAGCGTTTAAACGGAGAAGAATACTTTTATTACAATATAACAGGATTTCAGTGTATCCAGAATTTATTCGAAAACAGAAAATTTGACAGTAAGGACCTGAAGGGGCTTTTTCAGGCATGGAATCAGTGTATGGAAATTCTGGGAGAATACCTTTTAGAAAGTGATTATCTGCTGCTGGCGCCCACTTTTATTTATCGGAATCAAGACAGTCAGGCCTATGGCTTTGTTTGGTTCCCTTTTCAAATCAGTTCTTTGCAGGCAGAGCTGAGAAAGCTGACGGAATATCTTCTGCCCAGAATTGACCATAAAGACAAAAAAGCTGTTTCTCTGGGATACGGTATTTATAAAGAATCCATGGAGGTAAATCTGTCTTTAGAGACATTGAAACGACAGATTTATCTGGAGGAAGCATCGGAAGAGAGAATATCTCCATGGAACCAGACAGAAACCGAAGACAGAAAAGCAGAACTGAAAGCAGAAGGCATAGAGAAAGAGTCAGAAATGTTAGAAGAAATGTGCAAAAAACAAGTAAGAGAGAAAATTTTAGATGATTTCTATAAAGAAGAGGATGAAGAGGGGAAACCATATGGTCTTTTGGGAACCCTGGGAATTATAGCAGGAATAGGAACAGCTGTGTTCCTAAACAAGCATTACCGCCTGATACCTTTGAGCTGGCTGCTGATGTTGATGTGCCTGCTTTTGGCGGCAGGCGGGGGCGGCTGTATTCTGTGGTTTTTTGTTTTGAAACCCAAAAAGATTAGCAGAGAGCAAGAGAATTCCGGAGAGACAGGTACAGGGTATTCCCCGCCAAGGAAACCGGTTCGAAGAGAGCAGGATGGGAAAAGAGCTTTCAGTATTTTGGAGTCTGAGCCTTTTACGGGTGCAAAGCAGGACGTGGACCAAGAAAAACACTATGATGGTAATCGGGAGAAGTATTCGGGAAACTATGAGAAGGAATATGGAGAACAGTATTCTGTAAGTTATGAAGAAGCCTGCCTGGGAAAGCACCCGGAGGAATTTCCGGATAAACATAAAGAAGTTTCTCAGCCTGGAGCAGCTATGACCCAGGTGCTGAGTCAGGAGAGTAAGTCTTGTTCCTGCCTTGTGGGAATCGGCCTTAATGCGGGAAAAATTTTTCCTTTGGAAAAAGAGAATATTCTTGTGGGAAAATGGAAGGAATCAGTTGATATTTGGCTGGACGCACCTACTGTCAGCAGGATACATGGAAAAATATTACATCAGGAGAATGAGGATTGCCTGGTGGATTTAAACTCAAAGAACGGAAGTACCTTAAACGGGGAATATCTGAATCCTGAAGAACCCTATCCTTTAAAGGACGGGGACAGGATTGCCTTTGCACGGGAAGAATTTCTTTATAGCGGTGGTTCCCTCTAGTGTACTGACATGTTCACATTTCAACAAATAATTTGCCTGAATTTCCATCTGCTGTGTTGTCGTCAATCGACGTAGCCACCGCTACGCCTCATTCCTCCGCCTTGCAGAATGAAAATTCATTCTACGTCATTATGCTGAAAATGAACGTGCCAGTACACTAGTCTAAAAGCCTTGAATTTGGAAGAGTTGGATTGAAATTTCGCTGCATGCTTTTTACCGAGTGAGAGGATAAAACAAAATCCGAGGGGAGCTGCCGGGGAGAAAATCCTGTAAAATCCTTAAATACCCGGTTAAAATGACGGATAGTGTCAAAACCGCATTGCGAAGCAATATCTGTAATAGAAAGCTGCCCATGATTGTGGTTCAAAAGAAAAATAGCTTTTTCCAGACGGATGATATTCAGATACTGTGAAAAAGTCATTCCGGAGATGTTTTTAAAAAATCTGGAAAAATAAGGTTTTGAAAGCCCCATAAAACGGCAGGCGTCCTCAAAGGTTATGTAGCTGCATTTTTCTTCAATTTCCTGAAGCAGATTTTTATAATTCTCCGTGGATGAGTTAGCATTGCTTTGTTTGCGCTCTCCAAGCAGCTCCTTCCGGAAAATTTCTATCATCAAGTCAGAAATATATCCGCAGATTTTCTGTTCAAAAAAAGGCTCTCGCATAGAAAGCTCTTTCTTTATTCTATTATAATATTTCCTGACCGGATAGGAGCTGCTAAGCTTTGGAGAAAGAGGACGTAAACTTTTTGTAATTTCATCTAAAAGGGGAGAATCAAACATAAGAATTTCCGCAATGCTTTCCGGTTCACCCTTGATATAATGAACCTCGCCGCTGTCAATGAAAAAGGCACATCCTGTTTCCAAGTCATAGAGTGTATTGTTCAGGGATAAAGTGACCCTGCCCTTTTCTACAAATAAAAGCTCACACTCCAAATGCCAGTGGGGAAGATTATGAAGATTTTCATATCTGCCTGCCCACACCCGGTTTTTCCCTATATTTTCTCTGTGTTCAAAATTTGCCAGCATGTATTTTCTCCTTCCTGCCTTATAAAAAGCCTATAGCCCGCAGAGTGGTTATTTCTATGTTTTAATTTATCAGAAATGTTAATAAATGTCCATAAACAAGTAATAGATTTCTTTTATTTTTGGCTGGGAAAGTTATACTGGAGATATAGAAAGAACGTAATGATTATGCACAGCAGTACAGGAAAGACTCAAGAGCTTTCCGGCTGCCGAAAGTAAAAGGAGGAAACAGCTATGATGGAAATGAAAGCGTACAAATTTTGGTTTTGTACCGGTTCTCAGGATTTATATGGCCAGGAGTGCCTGGAGCATGTTGCAGAACACTCGAAGATTATTGTAGACAGATTAAATAAGTCAGGGGTCCTGCCTTTTGAGGTGGTTTGGAAACCAACCCTTCTTACCAATGCTATGATTCGCCAGACCTTAAATGAAGCAAATGCAGATGAAAACTGTGCGGGCGTTATTACCTGGATGCACACCTTTTCACCGGCAAAATCCTGGATTTTAGGACTGCAGGAGTACAGAAAACCGCTTCTTCATCTGCACACTCAGTTCAACAGAGAAATTCCATACGATTCTATAGACATGGATTTTATGAATGAGAATCAGGCTGCTCACGGTGACAGAGAGTACGGACATATTGTAAGCCGCATGGGTATTGAGCGTAAAGTAATTGTAGGTTTTTGGGATGATAAAGAAGTTCAGGAGAGAATCGCTTCCTGGATGCGTACTGCTATCGGTGTCATTGAAAGCAGCCATATCCGTGTTATGAGAATCGCTGATAACATGAGAAACGTTGCAGTTACCGAAGGGGACAAGGTAGAGGCTCAGATTAAATTTGGCTGGGAAGTGGACGCTTATCCGGTAAATGAAATCGCAGAGGCTGTAGAAGCTGTATCCAAGGCAGATACAGACGCTTTGGTAGAAGAGTATTACAGCAAATATGACATTCTCCTGGAAGGAAGAGCCCCGGAAGAATTCAAAAAACATGTAGCAGTACAGGCTCAGATTGAACTTGGCTTCGAGCGCTTCCTTACAGAGAAAAATTATCAGGCTATTGTAACTCATTTCGGAGATTTGGGCAGCTTAAAGCAGCTTCCGGGACTGGCTATTCAGAGATTAATGGAAAAAGGCTATGGTTTCGGCGGTGAAGGAGACTGGAAAACCGCTGCTATGGTTCGTCTCATGAAAATTATGACCCAGGGTAAGAAAGACGCTAAGGGAACTTCTTTTATGGAAGACTATACCTATAATCTGGTTTCCGGAAAAGAAGGAATTCTGGAGGCTCATATGCTGGAAGTTTGCCCCACAATTGCAGAAGGGCCAATCAGCATTAAGTGCCAGCCATTGACCATGGGCGACAGAGAAGACCCGGCAAGACTTGTATTTACTTCTAAGACAGGAAAAGGTATCGCTACTTCGCTTATTGACTTAGGCGACAGATTCCGTCTGATTATCAACGATGTAGACTGTAAGAAAGTAGAGCAGCCAATGCCTAAGCTTCCTGTAGCAACTGCATTCTGGACTCCTCAGCCAAACCTTCAGACAGGAGCAGAAGCTTGGATTCTGGCAGGCGGCGCTCACCACACAGCATTCTCCTATGACTTAACTGCAGAGCAGATGGGAGACTGGGCTGCTGCTATGGGTATTGAAGCAGTATATATTGATAAAGATACTACAATTCGCAATCTGAAAAATGAGCTGCGTTGGAATCAGGTTGCTTATAAACTTCATATCTAATCTGATGTTATCCTGGCCCGTATCAGCATGACGGACTCAAATGCATTGACACGTTTATATTTTGTCTGACATTCTGCGTGAAAATAAACGTGTTGATACACTGGTCCGACCTGCCGGTGCGGGCCGGTTTGGTTTATCTGTGGATTATCGTTTGATAGAGATAAGACCAAGTATTCATAATAAACGGACATGCCGGCTAATGTAAAAATTACCTTAGCCGGTGGCCTAAGGATCATCATAGTTGGAAAACTCTTTGGAGGTCGGTTGCTATTTTGAAAAAAATAAGGTATTATTATACAAGAAATGGGAGCATCTGCTGAATACAGCGGCCAAAGGAGAATTGATATGATTTCGAGTCAGATTATACAAAAAACATTAGATGAATTAAGAAATATCACACGGATTGATTTGTGTGTGATGGATGTGGACGGTAAAGTGAATTCTTCTACCTTTCCTGTAGAAAATGAAGATTTTGGAGATGTGAGAGCTTTTGTGGAATCAATGGCGGACAGCCAGGTGATGAGGGGCTACCATTTTTTCAAAATATACGACAACCAGGCAGTGGAGTATGTGCTGATTGCCAGAGGAGGCAACGAGGATGCATATATGATTGGACGGGTAGCTGTGGCAGAAATTCAGAACCTGATTGTAGCTTATAAGGAACGCTTTGATAAATCTAATTTTATCCAGAACCTGATTTTGGATAACTTGTTGCTGGTAGATGTTTATAACAGAGCCAAAAAGCTTCATATTGCCGTAGAGGCAAAACGGGTGGTTCTTCTCATAGAAACCAGAAACGAGAAAGACCAGGATTCAATGGAAATATTGAAAAATCTCTTTATTTCCAGGACCAATGATTTTATTACAGCTATTGATGAGAAAAATATTATTGTGGTACGCAGTCTGGATGAGAACGACGGTTATGAGGAAATCGAGAAGATAGCAAAAATGATTGTGGACATGCTCAATGCTGAGGCTATGTCTCAGGTTAGGGTTTCCTATGGAAACATTATCCATGAGATTAAGGACGTATCCAGATCCTACAAAGAGGCGAAGATGGCTTTGGATGTAGGAAAGATTTTCTATGTGGACAAGACTATCGTGGGCTACAACAATCTGGGAATCGGACGTTTGATTTATCAGCTTCCCATGCCGCTGTGTGAAATGTTTATGAAAGAAGTTTTCGGAGGACGCCTGCCGGAGTCCTTGGATGAGGAAACGCTCAATACGATTAATAAGTTTTTTGATAATAATCTGAATATTTCAGAGACTTCCAGACAGCTGTTCCTTCACCGCAATACCCTGGTATACAGACTGGAAAAAATTCAGAAAAGTACAGGCCTGGATATTCGTGTGTTTGACGATGCCCTTACCTTTAAAATTGCCCTGATGGTATCCAGCTATATGGAATTTATGAAAAAACAGGATTAAACAGAAGGACTTACCCTCTCTGGACAAGATATATATTCTTGTTCAGGAAGGGCAGGAATTGAACAATTACCAGCCCTGCTGCAATACAGTATATAGGTTAAGAGAATACTGTACTGTGACAGGGCTTTTGTATGAATTTTGAACAGTAAAATATCCTTGAAATTTAGCGTATCCGGGAATTGCAGAAAAATAGGAAGCAGAAAAAGTTTTGTATGATTGTATACAATTATTTTATTGTGCTAAATTACTTGCTTTTTAAAACAATAAAATTTATAATAGTAGAAAACTTTGCAAAACGGAGGAACAGGAATGATTAAATTATATGACGGCGGAGCCTGGCTTATAGATGGAAAAGAACTGGTAGCAGACAGCCCCAGTGCAGGCGCCGAAATTCTCAATAAATACAATAAGCAGATTCCAGGGAAGGAGGAAGGGGCAAAAAATACAATTGCCTATTCTATCTTAGAAAATCATAATACTTCAGATAACATGGAAAATCTGAAGATTAAATTTGATAAACTGACCTCTCACGATATTACCTTTGTAGGAATCATACAGACAGCCAGAGCTTCAGGACTGGAGAAATTCCCTATTCCCTATGTATTGACTAATTGCCACAATTCCCTGTGCGCAGTTGGCGGTACCATAAATGAGGATGACCACATGTTTGGACTTACCTGTGCGAAACGCTATGGCGGAGTTTATGTACCCCCTCATCAGGCTGTTATCCATCAGTTTGCCAGAGAAATGCTGGCAGAAGGCGGAAAAATGATTCTGGGTTCAGACAGTCATACCCGATACGGAGCTCTGGGAACTATGGCTATGGGCGAAGGCGGACCGGAGCTGGTAAAACAGCTTTTAGGCAGAACCTATGATATCAAGCGGCCGGAAGTAGTAGGTATTTATCTTACCGGTAAGCCTGTTCCGGGAGTAGGACCTCAGGACGTGGCTCTTGCTATTATCGGAGCTGTATTTGCCAATGGCTATGTAAAGAATAAGGTAATGGAATTTGTAGGCCCCGGTGTGGAGGAATTAAGTGCAGATTATCGTATTGGAATCGACGTTATGACTACGGAGACCACTTGCCTTTCCTCCATTTGGAAGACAGATGATAAGATTAAAGAGTTTTATGCTATTCATGGCAGAAGCCAGGATTATAAGGAATTAAATCCTAAGGATGCGACATATTATGATGGCTTGGTTTATGTTGATTTAAGTACAATTCGTCCAATGATTGCTATGCCATTCCATCCCAGCAATACCTATACAATCGAAGAGGTAAACGCAAACCTGGATGATGTTCTGGCGGATGTGGAAAAGAAAGCTCAGATTAGCCTGGACGGCAAGATCCCTTATAGCTTAAAGGATAAAGTGAAAGACGGTAAACTGTATGTAGAGCAGGGAATTATTGCAGGCTGTGCAGGCGGCGGATTTGAGAATATTTGTGACGCTGCGGATATACTGAAGGGCGCAAGTATTGGCGATGATGCCTTTACGCTGAGCATATATCCGGCCAGCACACCTATTTACATGGAACTGGCTAAAAACGGAGTTCTGGCTGATTTGATTCAGACCGGAGCAGTGGTGAAAACGGCATTTTGCGGTCCTTGCTTTGGCGCAGGAGACACACCGGCCAATAATGCGTTGAGTATCCGTCATTCAACCAGAAATTTCCCCAACCGGGAAGGTTCTAAGATACAAAATGGCCAGATTGCTTCCGTTGCCCTTATGGATGCCCGCTCTATTGCAGCTACAGCTGCAAATAAAGGCCGCCTGACACCGGCTACGGAGTTTGCGGGAGAATACAGAAGGCCCCAGTATTTCTTTGATAAGACAATTTACGAAAACAGAGTATTTGACAGCAAGGGAAAAGCAGACCCTGAAGTAGAAATACAGTTTGGTCCTAATATTAAAGACTGGCCTAAGATGCCTGCACTTACAGAAAATCTGGTGCTGAAAGTGGTATCGGAAATTCATGACCCTGTGACAACCACCGACGAGCTGATACCTTCCGGAGAGACTTCTTCCTACCGTTCCAATCCGTTAAAGCTGGCGGAGTTTGCTCTTTCCAGGAAAGACCCGGATTATGTGAGATTAGCCAAAGAAGTCCAGATTGCGGAAAAAGCAAGAGAGAAGGATGAGTGTCCGGCCTGTGCATTAGAAGAGCTGAATCCGGTATGGAGTAAGATTAAGGAAACTTATCCGGATATGAACCGCAGCAATACGGGTATCGGCAGCACTATTTTTGCAGTGAAACCAGGTGATGGTTCGGCAAGGGAACAA
The DNA here is from genome assembly GCA_902476765.1 of uncultured Blautia sp. Classification (GTDB taxonomy): domain Bacteria; phylum Bacillota; class Clostridia; order Lachnospirales; family Lachnospiraceae; genus Blautia. The sequence goes on along the minus strand of CABSEJ010000034.1, from coordinate 10,840 downwards.
GCGGCTTCCTGTCAGAAGGTATTGGGAGGCTGGGCGAATATTGCCAATGAATATGCTACAAAGCGTTATCGCTCTAACCTGATTAACTGGGGAATGCTTCCATTTTTAGTGCCGGAAGGAGAGCTTCCCTTTAAGAAAGGAGACTTCCTCTTCATCCCAGGTATTCGCAGTGCAGTGGAGGAAGGTAAGAAAGAACTTCAGGCCTATGTGGTGGGAGACACTTTAAATGCCTTCACTCTGGCGTTGGGTGAAATGACAGAAGATGAAAGACAGATTATTTTAGACGGCTGCCTGATTAACTATTATAAATCCGGCAAGTAAGATGTTGGGGTCAAAAGGTATTTTGCCCCCTTTGATACCGGATTGCTCCGCACGGTGTGCTCCCGCAATCCTCAAAAACATTCATAATTCGCTCATTTTTCTTTGAAAAATGGCTACTTATTCATGTTTTTGGCGGGTCCCAAGGTTAAAAATCCGCTTGCAAGCAAGCTTGCATCGGATTTCCAACCTTTTGACCCTGGTATCGCAAGTAAGAAAATAGAAAAAATAAATTAGGGAAAACAAAAGTGTACCCGGGAGACTACTGCTATCAGCGGTGTCTCTCGGGTAATTTTATTTTGGAACAAGTCTGCTGCAAGCAGTGTGGGGCGCTCTCCTGACTATAAATGCAGAAAAATTTCATTCGCCTAAATTGTATATAAAATTTATATAAATATATTTAATTCACAGCATAAACAAACGAGAAAAAATAAATATAAAAAAATATAACTTTTTTAAAAAAATAGGTTGACAAATTTGAGAGATGGTAGTATTATAATCTTAACAAAAAACAAAGCACCACATAAAAGAAAACATTACTTCATAACCAATTCAAAATTAGAGACGAGAAATCTATTTTGAAGTTGGCTACAAGGTACAAAAGATATAGAAAAATCAAATTTATTATTAAAAGAACTTTAAGTGTATGGAGAATACAAAATAGGAACGAAAAATAATAATTTGGTTTTATCTAATAAAAAAGTACCAAGGAAGCAGTAATGAATTCCGGTGTAACGTTTTTCAGTACGGATAAGGAGGTTCAGTCCAATGGGAAAGGAAGAATCAAATTATCAATATGAGAGTGGTAAGACATAACTTCCCCAAGAAAGACCTGAAATAATGAATGACGAAAAGAATCCCAGAGAAGAAAAGTGAAAGATAGGGATAAAGATTTCAGGTAAATATCAAAAATGTCCTCATATTGAATATTTACCACAAAAATAATAGAAAGATTTTAAAATATATGTAAAGAAATATATTTTAAAAAGGTAAAGTATTTATATATCATTTGAAAATATAATAATAGAGATAGTATAATGAGTTGTATTCGTTGAAATAAGCCTGTTGTATTCGAGAATCTGAGGGAAAGATTCATATCATTATATTGAAAAGAAATATATAAAGAAATATCTGGAAAACAAAATAGCCCGAACTATTTGTTAGAAACTTTTTATTATCAGATATATAGATTGATATAAAACTTTCAGTAAATTCTAGATAGAATTTATAATCGGGGAAAACAAAATAGCGATGGAAATCTTAAGAGAAACCATTGATAAATAAATTGAAATTATCTTTTAAGAAATATCTTTTAGGAAGTTTAAAAAGTATCAATATTTAAATATATTAGTTATGGATATTAACATACTAAAATTGAAAAATATTGAGACTGAATAAAGAAATAGCTTGACAGATGATTATCAATAAATAAAATAGTAGTAAGAAGAAGAGGATTAGAAAATTGAATAACGCAGAACATTAGAACAACCGTTGTATCTGATTATATTAGACGATATGACGGTTGTTCCTTTGTGAGTAAGACAACAAGGATAAAACAGGAAGGATAAAACAGAAAGAGAATGAAAACATTCAATATAGAAGAAACTATTTTATATGAAGACAAGGACATCATTGTATGCCAAAAGCCTCCGGCTGTGGCCGTGCAGAGCCGTAGAGTGGGAAGTATGGATATGGAGGCTGCTTTAAAAAATTATTTCGTAAAAAAGGGGGAAGAACCCTATGTTGGGCTGGTACATAGATTGGACCAGCCAGTACAGGGAATCTTGGTTTTCGGGAAAAATAAGGAAAGCACAGCTTTTCTCAGCAAACAGCTTTTAAATGACAAAATGGAAAAAATCTATTTGGCCTGTGTGGAAGGGATTCCTTCTAAAAAGGAGGCCTCCTTGGTAGATGAGATAGAGAAAGAGCAGAGAACAAACCTTTCTAAAATTGTAGAGAAAAAGACAAAAAACAGTAAGACTGCAATTTTAGAATACAAACTTTTAAACAGTCAGGGAGAATACTCTCTTTTGGAGATACATTTAAAAACCGGAAGGCATCACCAGATTAGAGTCCAACTGGCTCATGCAGGATTTCCGATTGTTGGTGATGCTAAATACAACCTTGAGGCCGCCAGGAACCCAGGACAGCAGGAGATTGCCCTTTGTGCATATAAGCTTTCTTTTGTACATCCGGTTACAAAGAAAAAGATGGAATTTCAGGTAAAGCCTCTTGGGAACTTTCCTATAGTATAGAGAAAAGCTGTTCCACCATACTAAAAATAAAAAGCAATGGGGGAACGGCAGATGAAGTGGAAACAATGGTTGTTAATGGCAGCAGTAACTGCAGGAGTGCTATTAGGTGTAAAATATGCCCTTCCTGTTATGCTGCCTTTTATTTTTGGATGGATTTTAGCTGAGGCGGTGTATCCTTTCGCTTCTTTTTTGGGAAGAAGGGAGATGGCCAGAAAGCTGCATTTTACTTCCGCTGGCATTGGGGCGGGAATTATCCTGGTTTTGACCGTAGTCTGTATCGGGCTGCTATTGTCTGGCGCAGAGTATATTACCGGGAAACTTGGAGAATGTATCCGGTATTTCCCTCAGATGAAGGAAGAGGCGGTAAAAATGATTGAACGGTGCTGCTCCGGGGCAGAGCAACTTACTGGAATTTCTGCAAAAAAAAGCAGCGTGTATATTTATGAACAGGTAGAGCGGCTGGGAACCCATTTGCTGGAGAATACTATGGATATGGACCGGGCAGTGGATGGGGTAAAGGGCTGTTTCCTTGTAGTGGGCGTGCTTATTGTGGGAATAGTATCGGCAATCCTTTTTCTTCAGGAAAGGCCAAAGGTTCAGAAGTTTTTGGGCAGCAGCAAATTTCTGGGAAAAATAAAGCATTTAGGTGCAGGGCTGTGGACCGGAGGGAAGGCTTATCTGCGGGCACAGATAAAAATTATGGGGATTATAAGCTTGATATGCATTATTGGATTGTGGGCTTTGAGAGTAAAACATTTTTTGGGGTTTGGACTGGCAGTAGGGATTTTAGACGCATTTCCTGTTCTGGGGACAGGAACCTTTCTGATTCCGGCAGGAATCTTTTTACTGCTTTCAGGTGAAACAGTAGTGGGAGCCGGATATTTTCTGCTGTATTTGGTTACTGCGGCCATCCGGCAGCTGTTAGAACCCAGGCTTATTGGAGGCGGAATGGGGATTTCTCCCCTGGCTGTTCTGCTTTCCGTGTATCTGGGGCTCTTTTTCTACGGGGGATGGGGATTTTTGCTGGGACCTTTGAGCGGGCTGCTTTTATATGGAATTTTTAGGGAGTGGGATTTTCATAAATTTTTATAAACAAGAGGAATTTAGCTGGACTAATTATTGGTTTTGTGTATAATGAAAAAGTAGTTGAACTCGCAGATAAAAGGTGTAAAGGCAGGTAAAATCATGAAAAAGATGATAGTAGGCTTATTGTGTGTGATGCTTGGTCTGGGAACAGTAAGCGGATGCGGAAGCAGCAAACCTGAGCCGGAGCAAAGTCAGGATGAAACTGCGGCGGAAGACACGGAAAAAGAAGATGATACGCAGATGAATACACAGACAGATGCCCAGGAAACGGATTCTGGAACAGAGCAGACAGAGGAGCAGGAAAAAAATTCGGATGACAGCTTACAGACAGAAGAAGAGGAGAAAGAGGAGCAGGGTGAGGACGAAGAGAAGGATATGGCCCAGGATATGACTATGAGCGTCCTGAAGGAAGAAGCAGGAACCCATGATTACACATCCCTGGAGGAGCTGAATCCAGAACCCGGAACCCGTGTGGCTGTGGTTGTGAAGAATACCAAAACCGCATATTGGGCGGCTGTAAAGCAGGGAATGGAGGCTGCAGTCAGCGCAATAAACGAAAAAATGGGATATAAAGGGGACGATAAGGTTACACTATCCTTTGAGGGACCCTCCGACGATATGGACGTGGAAAAGCAGATAGATTTGATTGACGCAGTGCTGTCAGAGAATCCGGAAGTGCTGTGTATTGCTGCTATTGATATGCAGTCCTGTGAGGCCCAGCTGGAGATGGCCAGGGAAAACGATATTCCCGTGATTATGCTGGATTCAGCAGTAGAAAGCGGACCAGTTTCGGCAGTCTGCTCTACGGATAATTACGGGGCGGGAGTGGAGGCCGCCAAACGGCTGGCCGAAGCAATAGAAGACCAGGGAGAGGTAGCAGTAATGGCTCATGCCGCCAGTTCCAAGAATAGCCAGGAACGGGAGAAAGGTTTTACGGATGAGATTGCCAATAATCACCCAAATATCAGGATTGTAAATATTTCTCATGAGAATGAGGATTTTACCATGGCCAAAATGGCGGATGCAGTTTTTACCCTTTACCCTGATGTTGAGGGGTATTTCTGCACCAACGAGCAGGCTTCCAATGCTGTCCTGGAGGCTGTAGAGGCAGCGGGAAAGGACATTAAGATTGTAGGCTTCGATTCGGGAAAACAGCAGCAGGCGGCTGTAAAGAGCGGCAAAGAAGTAGGCTTTATTACCCAGAACCCTTATGGTATGGGATATGCTACGGTGGTTGCCGGCCTAAGGGCGGACCTAGGCTTAGAGATTGATTCTTTCATCAACACAAGTTTTCAGTGGATTGATAGTGAGAATCTGGAGGATGAGACTTACAGCAGCTTTCTATATGAATGAAGAAGAGCAGGAGAAGTAAATTTCCGGTAGCTTTAGAGTTGACAGTTTGTTTTCGTGTTTTGTGTAACTATACAAAAATTGGGAAGAGGGATTGTGTAAGATAGATACAATCCCTTTTTTTATGTGTAAAAATAGCAAGGGAGAGTAATAATAATAGCATAAATTGGTGCATAATTACGTTAATAAATTGACAAAATGCATAATCCATAGTAATATCAAATTATGTGAAGGTGGTGATACTTTGGTAAAGGATACGATTCAGGCTATTAAAGAGACTGAACAGAAGGCAGAGGAAATCATAACCAATGCCCAAAAAGAGGGAGAGCGGCTTATAGAGCAAGCCCGTCAGGAGGCTATAGAACTAGAGGCGCAAATGACGGGAGATGCTGTGAAAGCGGCCCAGGCGGCCTCACTGGCTGCCCGTGAGAAGGCGGATGCGAAGCTTCAGGATGCCTTAAAGGAGGCTGAGGAAGAAATCCGTCAGTTAAAAGCTTCTGCTAAAAGCAGGGAAGAGGAGGCTGTTTCGGCAGTAATCCAGGCTCTGGTTTAGAGAAGCTATATGAAAAAATGGAATAAAGGAGGGATGGAGGTATGGCAGTATTGCAGATGCAAAAAGTCAGTATCTGCGCACTGAAAAAGGACAGGAAAGCCATTCTGGAAAAAGTACAGTCCATGGGAATCATGGAAACATCCCAGTTCATGGAGGATGAGACAGGATTTGAGAAGATGAATACCCAGAATGCCAAAGGCAAGTTTGAGAAGAATGCTTCTTTGGCAGATACGGCTCTGGGAATTCTGGCGGAATATGTTCCTGAAAAGACCTCTATGTTTGCCAGTCTGGAGGGAAAGAAGCTGGTGGAAAAAGAGCCTTTTCTTCAGGCTGTAGACAGAAAGGACGAAATCATGAGCGCTGCCTCAGCGATTGTGGCTCAGCAAAGAAAAATTGCAGAGTACAAGGCCAATATCCAGAAGCTGGAGAATCAGATAGAAGCTCTTGCGCCATGGATGAATCTGGACGTACCCATGGCTTTTAAGGGAACTAAGGCCTCTGCTTTTTTTGTAGGAAGCATTTCAGCCAGTGTTACTCTGGAAGAGATTTACACCTGGATTTTGGAGAAGGCCCCTGAAACCGCAGGAGCGGATGTCTGGATTTTATCCTCAGACAAGGACGGCACCTATATCGCCGTGGTGTGCCTGAAGGAGGAGATGTCTAAGATTGAGGAGGCTCTCCGGCAAAACGGATTCTCAAGACCTTCCCAACTGACGGCTCAGGTTCCGGCTAAAGAAAAGGAGAATCTGCAGCGGGAGATTCAGCGGTTGGAACAAGATATTAAGAACTGTAGGGAAGGGATTGAAGAATATGCTGCGGAGCGAACGGACCTGAAATTGATAGGTGATTATTTCAGAGCCAGGGCTGAAAAGTATGAAGTATTGGGAACTCTTCCCCAGTCTAAAAGGACTTTTGTCCTAAGCGGCTATGTTCCCAAAAAGGTGGTTCCGGCTTTAGAGAGAACACTGGAAGATAACTTTGTGCTGAGTATGGATGTAGAGGAACTTCAGGAAGAGGAAGAAGGGCCGGTGCTTCTTTCCAACAACGGATTTTCTGAATCCATGGAAGGGATTCTGGCATCCTATGGCCTTCCGCACAAAGGCGAGCTGGACCCTACAACCATCATGTCGTTTTTTTATGTGTTTTTCTTCGGACTTATGTTGTCCGATGCGGCTTATGGCCTGATTATTACAATAGCATGTTTTATTGCGGTGAAAAAGTTCCCCAGAATGGAACAGTCCCTGAAAAAATCCATAAAAATGTTTATGTATTGTGGTATTTCCACTGTGATTTGGGGTATCCTTTTCGGTGGTTATTTTGGGGATGCTATTGACGTAGTGGCCAGAACCTTTTTCGGAGTCAGTGTACCGGAGGGAGGGCTGGTGAAGGCACTTTGGTTTGTTCCTTTAAATGACCCTATGCGAATGCTGATTTACTCTATGGCCTTTGGATTGGTTCATCTGTTTACCGGTCTTGGGATTAAGGGCTATATGCTCTTAAAGGACAAGAAATATTTGGACTTTTTCTGTGACATAGTGCTCTGGTATGTATTTTTGATCGGTCTTCTGCTGCTTTTGATACCAAGTAATATTTTTGCTTCAATCGCCCAGCTTGATACAGGAGTATTCCCGCCGGCTGTGGCAGGAACCGGAAAAGTCCTGGCTATTGTAGGCGTTGTGGGACTGATTCTTATGTCTGGTCGTTCCAGCAAAAATGTGGTATTGCGGCTGGCGCTGGGAGCTTATGACGTTTATAACGTAACGGGCTGGCTCAGCGACGTGCTTTCTTATTCCAGACTTCTGGCTCTGGGACTTGCAACAGGAGTTATTGCCTCCGTTGTAAACCAGATGGGAAGTATGCTGGGAGGCGGAATTTTAGGCGCTGTTTTATTTATCGTCGTATTTATTGTGGGGCACACTCTGAATCTGGCGATTAACCTGCTGGGGGCGTATGTGCATACAAACCGTCTTCAGTTTGTAGAATTTTTCGGTAAGTTTTATGAGGGTGGAGGAAAGGCCTTCAATCCCTTTAAAGCAAGTACAAAATATGTAGATGTTAAGGAGGAAACATATTTATGAGTCAGTTAGGAATTGTATATGCATTATTAGGTGCGGCTGCGGCAGTGTTTTTGGCGGGTGCAGGTTCTGCAATTGGTGTTGGTATCGCAGGACAGGCAGCTTCCGGTGTTGTTTCTGAGGACCCCTCTAAATTTGCCAAGGTTTTAATCATGCAGCTTCTGCCGGGTACCCAGGGTATTTACGGATTGCTGGTTGGCTTTCTTACCCTGTCCAAGATTGGCCTGTTAGGCGGAGGTATGCTGGAGCTGACCCCGCAGCAGGGACTTCTGGTGCTGGCTGCTTGCCTGCCTGTAGGTATTGTAGGTCTGATTTCCGGTAAATACCAGGGAATGACTTCCGCAGCAGCTATTGGAATTGTTGCAAAGAAGCCGGAGCAGTTCGGTAAAGCTATGCTTTTCCCGGCCATGGTTGAGACTTATGCTATTCTGTCACTTCTGATTTCTATTCTGTCTGTGACAAATCTTCAGTTCTAAGCGGTTCTGAAGAATCGGAATGTATTCTGAAACCATAGAAGTTAGAAAAGGAGAGCAGAGGAATGACTGGATTAGAAAAAATGAAAAGCCAGATTCTTGAAGAAGCCCAAAGCTCTGCAGAGGAAATTCTTGACCGTGCAAGAACAGAAGCCGAGGAAATCAAGGCTGAAGCCAAGGAAAGAGCAGAGGCCCAGTGTGGGCGAATCTCCGAAAAATCTCAGGCAGAGGTGAGGACACTGGAGGAACGTTTTGTATCTTCCTGCGGGCTGCAGAGGAGAAAAGCTCTTCTGGAAGCAAAGCAGGAAGTGATTTCCACAGTGCTGGATAAGGCTTATGAAAAGCTGACCGGAGCAGATGATGATACTTATTTTGATATCATCAGGAAAATGCTTCGTAAATTTGTGCCGGCCCAGAAGGGAGAGATTTGCTTTTCTGCCAGAGATTTGGAAAAAATGCCCAAGGGCTTTGAGGATGAAATCAAGGAAATTGCAAAAGAAAAGGGCGGAGAGCTGAGCCTTTCTACAGAAAGCAGAGAGGTAGAAGGTGGATTTGTCCTGATATATGGAGGAATCGAGGAGAACTGTACGTTTAAGGCGATGTTCAGTTCCAGAAGAGATGAGCTTGCAGACAAAGTTCATGCCTTATTATTTTCGTAGGCGGTGACCGCAAAAGGAGGAATTGATTTGTTTGATACCAAATATACTTATGCGGTTGCCAGGATTCGGGCATTAGAGACCGGGCTTTTTACTTCGGCGGTGATAGACCAGCTTATGGCTCTTCCTACAGAGGAGCAGTGCCTGCAGTTTTTGCAGGAAAAAGGCTGGGGGGATGCTGATACACCTCTGAATGCCGAGGCAATTTTAAACCGGGAGGAAGAGAAGACCTGGGAGACCATAGGAGACTTAGGTGTGGATATGTCAGTGTTTGATGTGCTGTCTTATCCGAAGCTGTTTCATAACCTGAAGGCAGCTATTAAAGATGCCTGTACAGGGGATGAGAAGAGAGACCGGAATCTTTATTATGAGGATACGAAGATTTCTCCCCAGGAAATGCTGGATATTATAAAGAGCAAGGACTTTAAAAGGCTTCCGGAGAATATGGCGGAAGCGGCCAGACAGGCTTATGAGGCTTTGCTGCATACCAGAGACGGCCAGCTCTGTGACGTGATTATAGACAGGGCGGCGCTGGATGCTATTTATCAGGCGGGGCAGGAAGCCAAGGACAGCATTATCCGGGATTATGCAGAATCCATTGTGGCTGTGGCGGATATAAAGATTGCCGTGCGGGCCCAGAAGACTGCGAAAAGTATAGAGTTTATGAAAAGGGCAATGGCGCCCTGTGATTCTCTGAGTGTAGACCAGCTGGCCAGAGCTGCTGCTTCAGGGATGGAAGCTGTTGCAGAATATCTGGCAGGAACTGCCTATGCCCAGGGCGCTCAGGCCATTGCACAGTCTCCGTCAGCTTTTGAGAGATGGTGCGATAACCGTATGATGGAGGCCATGCAGCCCCAGAAATACCAGGCCTTTTCCGTGGGCCCCCTTGTGGCTTATGTGCTGGCCAGGCAGAATGAAATAAAGACGGTACGAATCATCTTGTCGGGAAAACAGAATGGTTTTTCTGATGATTCTATCCGGGAAAGGGTAAGGGATATGTATGTATAAGATTGCAGTAGTGGGAGATTATGACAGCATTTATGGTTTCGCCGCTCTGGGTCTTGATACGTTTCCCGTGTCCGACCGTAAAGAAGCGGAGGAAAAATTGGAGACACTGGCAAGCGGAGGATATGGAATCATCTATATTACCGAAGCGATGGCAGTCCAGTGCAGGCAAGTGATTGAAAAGTTTCAGGGGCAGATTCTTCCGGCTATTATCCTGATACCAGGAGTGTCCGGAAATACCGGAGACGGCGTACAGAGTGTGAAAAATTCTGTGGAGCAGGCCGTTGGCTCTGATATTCTATTTAGTAATAATTAGAAAGCAGGTGATTCGTTCCAATGAGCAAAGGTACGATTAAAAAAGTAGCAGGACCTCTGGTCATCGCAGAGGGTATGCGGGATGCGAATATGTTTGACGTTGTCCGCGTCAGCAATCAGCGTCTGATTGGTGAGATCATCGAAATGCACGGAGATGAAGCTTCTATCCAGGTATATGAGGAAACTTCCGGTCTGGGACCGGGAGAACCTGTGGAATCTATGGAGACACCCCTTTCCGTAGAACTGGGACCCGGGCTTATCACAAGCATTTATGATGGAATCCAGCGTCCGCTGGATGATATTATGAAGGTTTCAGGAACCAACTTAAAGAGAGGTGTCGAGGTTCCGTCCTTAAAGAGAGAGTTAAAGTGGAACTTTGTCCCGGCGGTAAAACCGGGAGATGAAGTAGAGAGCGGAGATATTATCGGTACTGTACAGGAGACCATTGTGGTAAACCATAAGATCATGGTGCCTTATGGAATCAAAGGTACAGTGAAAGAGATCAAGGCAGGCGAATTTAATGTAGAAGAAGTGGTTGCGGTTGTTTCTACAGATGCGGGAGACAAAGAGCTGACCATGATGCAGAAATGGCCGGTCCGGAAAGGACGTCCTTATCTGAAAAAACTGCCTCCGGAAATGCCTCTGGTGACAGGGCAGAGAGTTGTAGATATGTTCTTCCCCATTGCAAAAGGCGGTGTTGCCGCGGTTCCGGGTCCTTTCGGAAGCGGAAAGACAGTGATCCAGCATCAGCTGG
>CABSEJ010000033.1 GCA_902476765.1 uncultured Blautia sp. | reverse complement strand
GGTGTGACTCGCACGAGTCACACCTGCCCCTGTTTGGAACTATCTATTTCCCGACAGCCCCTTTTTTTCCCAATATTTACGCCTAAGCAGGAATGAGCTGCCTTGTGCAGTCTCTTTCTCATGCTTTATTTTCCATGGCTTTTTTGCTTGCCCTGCCTTGTGAAATGTGGTATCATATTTTTAAAAATAAACAGTTTAAAAATAAACTATTTAAAGTTTGGGGACATAAGGAGGAAGGATTGAATAAGCAGGTGGAATTGATGCTGCGGGGGGCCAGGTATAAGCAGCTGCTGGAAAATCAGATTTCCCATGTGCGCAAAAAGTATAATTTAAGAAAAGTAGATGTGGAAATTCTTCATTATCTTTCGGCAGGGGTGGGAGGCGATACTTCCAAGGAAATACAAAGGGCCACCAAGCTTACAAAGGGCCACATTTCCCAATCTATATTCCGTATGCAGGAAATGGGATTTCTGGAATTTGCGCCTGACGAGCGTGACAGAAGATGTGTGCATCTTATGCTGACCCCTAAGGCAGAGGCATTGATTGAGGACATACAGCATATATGGGATGAAGTAAGCTGTATTATTTTTCAGGGGATTACCCCGGAAGAAAAACAGGTACTGGAGAGTGTGGCGCAGAAAATGGACAGGAATATAGACACAGCCCTTCAATACAAGTAAAAGCAAGAAGGAAAAGAAGACAGTAGCAAGGAGGAAATAAGCATGAAAGTATTAGCCATAGAAAGAGAGTTTGGAAGCGGCGGACGGGAAGTAGGAATGAAGCTGGCTGAGAAGGCAGGAATTCCCTATTATGACGGAAATATTATGGAAGAGACGGCAAAGGAATATGGAATTTCTCTGGACTTATTGAAGGAATATGACGAGAAGAAGACAGGAAGCTTTCTTTATAATATTGCCATGTTTGCAAACTATGGAAATCCGGATGGAAAGGGAAATGTCTATAACCTTTTTTTCAAGCTTCAGGATATGGTGAAAAAAATATGTATGAAAGGGCCGGCCGTTTTCATAGGAAGATGTACCACGGAAATGCTCCGAGACAATAATAATGTAATTAAGGTATACATTTATTCTTCTGACAAGGAAAAAAGATTGCAGCGTGTTGCTAAGACAGAAGGTGTTTCCCAGGAGGAGGCCAAACGCCTGATAGATAAGAAGGACAGAGAGAGAAGAGATTACTTTAAATTCTGGACCGGGAAGAATTGGGCGGAAAGAGGAAACTATGATATAGAACTGAATACCTCTAAATTTTCTACAGAAGAGTGTGCGGAAATCCTTTTTCATCTTATCAATATGTAAGGGCTTTTAGAGCTGGAGCAGGGATAACATGAAAAAGGATAGGTGCATGTTCTAGAAGTCAGGAAAGGGAAGCTTTGCAAGAATTGTCAGCCCAAGAATAATGAGGACTACGGGGACCAGAATGTGCTGGTACCGGAGGATTTTGTCTTTGGCCCTGATACCCAGAAACAGAGGAAGAAAGCCCAGAAACCCTACATAATCGGGGGATAGTATATTGACACCCAGCGTACCCAGTGTACTGAGAATGATTAGGCAGCCCATTCCAAAATACTGTCCGGCGATGATAGGAAATATTTCTTTCAGATTCCGGACTTGCGCATAAAGAAGCATAAGTACAAAAATATCGTCAATATTTGTAGCTGCAAAAGAAAAAATAGCCATGAAAACAGAGGATGTCATATTCGTGTCTCCTTTCGGAACAAAAGTGTGCTTCGCACACCCTTGCGATTCCATTTTCTTCCAAGAAGCACACTTTTGCCGCACCGAGCGTGGTCAGCTTTAGCTGACATCTGCCTTTCATGCGAGTGTGCATCGCCGTGCGAAGCGCTTTTTATGATATAGGAAAGTGAGAACTTTCCTATATCATAAAAAAATAAGCCTATCCACACCAAAAAGTGTGTATAGGCTTACATTTCCAGTTCTAATTATAAAAAATAATTGACTTTAATATCCCTTTGGGATATAAACTGCCCCCGCCCTATACGGATAGGAATAGAGTAACATAGGATGCAAACATTTTCAAGGCTATAAAAAAGAATTTTCACAGAATTTACACGGCAGAATTTTTATAGAGAGAAAATCCCATAAATTTTCCAAAACAATTGACAAACCCTTTCAAATTGGCTATAGTTAAAGAGCTATGGGATACAAAGTTCGACAGAGGTTCCATGCAAATATTTTAGCCCATCCTTTTGGATTAAGGCCATTCGGACAGCCGGGGCGACTGCCGACAGCAGCAGTGGAGCTGCATTATTGATTGAGTTAGAAGCTCAAATTTTATAAGTTGGTAACTTTACAACCAGTGCATAGAAAATGCACATCAACTTGTGAAACGGTCAATAAGAGTAGTAAAAGTGAGATATTTGCTATATAGACTCTGAACTTTTTTATTCCATACAGGTTTTGTTTGTTATGCTTTCCCTTGAAAGCGTAGAAATAAAGAACAGCGGCTCTTTAAGGCCGGCATTGGTATGGGAGAAACGCAAGTAATGTGCAAAAGTACGTTGCCTGCGTTTTTTTGCGTTTAGAAAAATGTGATAAAGGAGTTTCCTGATATGGGCGAAAAATTGAAATTGTATGGATTTAATAATTTAACAAAGGCCCTGAGCTTTAATATCTATGATGTCTGTTATGCCAAGACAGCCCGGGAACAGAAGGATTATATTGCTTATATTGATGAACAGTATAATTCAGACAGACTGACAAAGATATTGACAAATCTTACGGATATGATAGGAGCCCAGGTGCTGAATATTTCTCAGCAGGATTATGAGCCCCAGGGAGCATCCGTTACACTGCTTATTGCAGAGGGTTCTATGATTCCCGCCGGGAAAACCCAGGTGGCCCACCTGGATAAAAGTCATGTGACGGTGCATACTTATCCTGAGTATCATCCGGAAACCTGTCTGGCCACTTTCCGGGTAGATATTGACGTGGCTACCTGTGGAGAGATTACGCCTCTGTCTACCCTGGATTACCTTATCGGTTCTTTTGATTCGGATATTATCACGATGGACTACCGGGTCAGAGGTTTTACCAGAAGCGTAAACGGAGAGAAGCTGTTTATGGACCACAGGGTTACCTCTATCCAGGATTATATTGACCAGAGAACCCTGGAACGGTACGATGCTGTGGACATCAATGTGTATGAAGCTAATTTGTTCCATACAAAAATGATGCTGAAGGAAGTAGATTTGCAGAATTATCTTTTTAATACAGATATATATGAGCTTCCTCCTAAGAAAAGGCTGGACATTATGAACAGCCTGCGAAGAGAGATGATTGAAATTTTCAGCGGACGGAATATTTACTAGGAGGTGAGAAAATGGGAGAAATATCCCAGAACAACGCCCCTATCTATGAGGCGCTGGAAAATTTAAGAAAAATGAGAGTGGTGCCCTTTGACGTGCCTGGGCATAAGAGAGGAAGAGGAAATCCGGAGCTTGCCAGACTTTTGGGCGAAAAGTGTATGAATCTGGATGTGAATTCTATGAAACCTCTGGATAATCTCTGCCATCCTGTGTCTGTTATCCGGCAGGCGGAGGAGCTGGCGGCAGAGGCCTTTCATGCAGCCCATGCTTTTTTGATGGTAGGAGGAACCACATCTGCAGTGCAGAGTATGATTCTTTCCGTGGCAAAACGGGGGGAAAAGATTATCCTCCCCAGGAATGTTCACAGAAGTGTTATCGGCGCCATGGTGCTGTGCGGTGCAGTGCCGGTATACGTCAATCCTCAGTGTAATGAGAGGCTGGGAATTCCTCTGGGAATGAGAACCGAAGATGTGAAGAAAGCCATAGAGGCCAATCCGGATGCCAAGGCAGTATTGGTCAATAATCCTACCTATTACGGTGTCTGTTCAGATATACAGTCTATTGTAAAACTGGCCCATGAACATGGCATGTACTGTTTGGCTGACGAAGCTCATGGGACTCATTTTTATTTTTCTGATAAGCTTCCTATTTCCGCCATGGATGCGGGAGCAGATATGGCGGCGGTTTCCATGCATAAGTCAGGAGGAAGTCTGACCCAAAGCTCTCTGCTGCTTTTGGGGCCCGGGATGTCTGAGGGCTATGTGCGTCAGATAATCAATTTGACCCAGACCACCAGCGGCTCTTACCTGCTTTTGTCCAGCCTGGACATTTCCAGGAGGAATCTGGCCTTGAGAGGCAGGGGGATTTTCGAGAAGGTTATGGATATGGCCCGGTATGCCAGAAGCGAGATTAATGAAATTGGCGGCTATTATGCCTTTTCCAGAGAGATTATCAACGGAGACAGTGTTTATGATTTTGATGAGACTAAGCTGGCGGTTCATACTTTGGACGTAGGTCTGGCCGGAATCGAGGTATATGACCTTCTGCGGGATGAATATGACATTCAGATTGAGTTTGGAGATTTCGGCAATTTCCTGGCCTATCTTTCCATCGGAGACAGGTTCCGGGATATTGAACGGCTGGTTTCTTCCCTTTCTGAGATTGCCAGAAGATTCGGAAAGGAAAAAGTAAATCTTATGAGCCAGGAATATGTGGAGCCTCAGGTTGCGGTTTCTCCTCAGGAGGCTTTTTATGCGGATAAGGAATCTCTGGAGCTATCTCAGGCAGTTGGACGCATCTGCAGTGAATTTGTTATGTGCTATCCCCCGGGAATACCGCTGCTGGCACCGGGAGAGCGGATTACAGAGGAGGTTGCGGCTCATATCCGCTATGCCAAGGAGAAGGGCTGTACCATAACCGGACCGGAGGATTTGGAAATCCGGTATCTCAATGTGCTGAAAGGAGTATAGACATGGAATTTTGGTTTTCGGAAAAGCAGACTAAGGACGTGAAATTTTCTATCCGGGTGGACCGGCAGCTTTACAGCGGACACAGTGATTTTCAGCGGATAGATGTGTTTGAGTCTCCGGAATTCGGAAGGTTTCTTACCTTGGACGGATATATGATGCTGACGGAAAAAGATGAATTTATTTATCATGAGATGATAACCCATATTCCTATGGCCGTACATCCTCATGTGGAGAAGGTACTGGTTATCGGAGCCGGAGACGGCGGTGTTATCCGGGAGCTGGTGCGCTATCCCCAGATTCAGGACATAGATTTGGTAGAAATTGACGAGATGGTAGTGGAGGTATGCAAGAAATATCTGCCTCAGACCGCTTGCGGTCTGGAGGATGAGAGGGTACACATCCGTTATGCAGACGGCCTGAAATATATCCGCAGGTGCAAAAATGAATATGATTTGATAATTGTGGATTCCACAGACCCCTTTGGGCCGGGAGAAGGATTGTTTACCAGAGAGTTTTACGGGAACTGTTATAAAGCCTTAAAGGAAGATGGTATCATGGTGAACCAGCACGAGAGTCCTTTCTATGAGGAGGACGCTATGGCCTGTCAGAGAGCCCACAGAAATATTACGGAGTCCTTTCCCGTAAGCAGGGTATATCAGGCCCATATTCCCACTTACCCTTCGGGACACTGGCTTTTTGGTTTTGCATCTAAGAAATATCATCCCCTCAGGGATTTGCGGGAAAAGGAATGGAATGCCTACGGACTTAAAACCCGTTATTATACCACCACCCTCCATAAGGGAGCCTTTTACCTGCCAGCATATGTAGAGGAGTTATTGAAAAATGTTGAAAAGGAACGTTGAGACTTTTTTAGAGTGTGACAAGGAATACCAGGAGGCGGAAATTGTGCTTTTCGGAGCCCCTTTTGACTCCACCACCTCTTTCCGTCCGGGAACCAGGTTCGGCAGCAGCGTTATCCGCCGGGAATCCTTCGGCCTGGAGAGCTACAGCCCGTACCAGGATAAGGATTTGCTGGATACCAGGATTATGGATTCCGGAGATTTGGAGCTTTGCTTCGGGGACACAGAGCTGGCTCTTAAGGATATACAGTGCCGGACAGAAGAAATTCTAAAAGACGGCAAGCTTCCCTTTATGATAGGGGGAGAACATCTGGTAACCCTTGGGGCCTTCCGGGCTGTGGCCGCCAAATATCCGGATATTCATATCATCCATTTCGATGCCCATGGGGACCTGCGCCAGGATTATCTGGGAGCAGAACTGTCCCATGCCTGTGTTTTGAGAAGGTGCTGGGATATAGTGGGAGACGGAAGGATACATCAGTTTGGAATCCGTTCCGGAGACAGGGAAGAGTTTCGCTGGGGAGCTTCCCATGTGGAAACCCGGAAATTTGATTTTGAAGGGCTGGGAGAAACCATAGAGGCTTTGCAGGACAAGCCCGTATATTTTACCCTGGATTTGGATGTTATGGACCCCTCGGTGTTTCCGGGAACCGGAACGCCGGAGCCGGGAGGAGTAAGCTTCGATAAGCTGCGGCAGGCAGCTACTCTTGTGTGCCAAAAGGCTCATGTGGTGGGCTGTGATGTAAATGAGCTGAGTCCCCATTATGACCAGAGCGGGGCATCCACAGCTGCTGCCTGCAAGATAATAAGGGAAATGCTGCTGGCTCTCAGTAAGTAGAGCAGTGTTTGTTGAAAAAAGAAATATCAGGAGGAATGAATCATGGGAAAAGCGTTGATTATCGGCTGTGGAGGCGTGGCCTCTGTGGCTATCCACAAATGCTGTCAGAACAGCGAGGTTTTTGAGGAGATTTGTATTGCAAGCCGTACAGTGTCTAAATGCGATGCTCTGAAGGAGAAGCTTCAGGGGACCACCAAAACAAAGATTACCACAGCTCAGGTAGATGCTGATAAAGTGGATGAGCTGATTGAACTGATTAACCGGGTAAAACCGGATGTGGTGCTGAACCTGGCTCTGCCTTATCAGGATTTGACGATTATGGATGCCTGCCTGGCTACAAAAACTCACTATGTAGATACAGCCAATTATGAGCCGGAGGATACAGCTAAGTTTGAATACAGCTGGCAGTGGGCTTATAGAGAAAGATTTGAAAAGGCCGGCATTACAGCTCTTTTGGGAAGCGGTTTTGACCCAGGCGTAACAAGTGTTTTTTCCGCTTATGCCCTGAAGCATGAGTTCGACGAAATCAACTATATTGATATTCTGGACTGCAACGGCGGCGACCATGGCTATCCTTTTGCAACTAATTTTAACCCGGAAATCAATATCCGTGAGGTTTCCGCTAAAGGCTCCTACTGGGAGGACGGACACTGGGTAGAAACAGAACCCATGGAAATTAAAAGAGTTTATAATTTTGAAGAAGTGGGAGAGAAGGATATGTACCTTCTGCACCACGAAGAAATTGAAAGCCTGGCGCTGAATATTCCGGGAATCAAGAGAATCCGTTTTTTCATGACCTTCGGACAGAGTTATCTGACCCATTTAAAATGTCTGGAGAATGTAGGCATGACTTCTATTGAACCGATTATGTTTGAAGGTAAAGAAATTGTGCCTCTGCAGTTTTTAAAGGCAGTGCTTCCGGACCCTGCTTCCCTGGGCCCCAGAACAAAGGGTAAAACCAATATTGGTTGCATTTTCCAGGGAAAGAAAGATGGCAAGGATAAGACCTATTATCTGTACAACATCTGTGACCATGAGAAATGCTATGCAGAGGTAGGCTCTCAGGCGGTTGCTTATACCACAGGTGTTCCGGCCATGATTGGAGCCATGATGATTCTCACAGGAAAGTGGAATAAACCGGGCGTACACAACATTGAGGAGTTCGACCCAGACCCATTCATGGATGCATTGAATAAATGGGGACTTCCATGGAGAGAAAACCGTCATCCGGTATTGGTGGACTAATGGGAAGGGAGAGAGAGCCGGAGTTTTCCACTCCTTACTTCTTGGTGGAGGAGAAAAGGCTGCTGCATAACCTGGAAATTTTGAGGCGGGTACAGGAGCAGGCGGGGTGTAAAATTCTTTTGGCCCAGAAAGCCTTTTCTATGTTTTCTGCCTATCCGCTTATCCGCAGGTATCTGGCGGGAACCACAGCCAGCGGTCTGTATGAGGCAAGGCTGGGAAAAGAGGAATTCGGAGGAGAGACCCATGTGTTTTCTCCGGCTTACCGGGAAGAAGAATTTCAGGAAATCCTTTCCTATGCAGATGATATTGTGTTTAATTCTCCCAGGCAAATCAGGCTTTACGGACAGAGAGCCAAGGCGGCCGGTAAATCTATAGGACTTCGGATAAATCCGGAATGCTCCACCCAGGGAGACCATGCCATCTATGACCCCTGTTCTCCCTATTCCAGACTTGGAACAACTCTGGAAAATTTTGATGAAAGCCTGCTGCCTCTTCTGGACGGACTTCATTTCCACACACTCTGTGAGCAGGGGGCGGAGGACTTGGAGATTACGCTGGAAGCTGTGGAGGAAAAATTCGGAAAGTATCTGTATCAGATGAAATGGTTAAACCTGGGAGGCGGTCATCACATAACCAGGGAAGACTATGACGTAGAGAAGCTGATTGCCATGGTAAAGCGGCTGAAAAAGACTTATGATGTGGAAATATATCTGGAGCCGGGAGAGGCAGTGGTTTTAAACGCCGGTTTCCTGGTATCAACGGTTTTGGAAATTATCCATAACGGAATGGACATAGCTGTTCTGGATACTTCCGCTGCCTGCCATATGCCGGATGTGCTGGAGATGCCTTACCGCCCGCCGGTGAAGAACAGCGGGCTTCCCGGAGAGAAGCCTTTTACCTGCCGTTTGACCGGACCAACCTGTCTGGCCGGAGATGTGATAGGAGATTATTCTTTTGACTGTCCGTTAAAAGAGGGAGACCAGGTGATTTTGGAAGACATGGCCCTTTATACTATGGTCAAAACCAATACCTTTAACGGAATGCCACTTCCGGACATTGTCTGGGAAAATACAGAAGAAAAAAGAAGCCTGGTGAAGCGCTTTGGATATGAAGACTTTAAGGGAAGACTGTCTTAGAACTTAGTAGTTTATGAAATATATGTAGTAAATCGGAAGCAGAGGATGCAGTGAGGGCGTCCTCTGCTTTTTCTAAAAATTTGTACCCGTATTCAGAGAGAGTATATAATATAATAGAGATATATAGTAAAAACAAAGGGGTGAGGAGATGAGAAATAAAACTTCCTGGATAAAAAATTGGTTTTTTAATTTGGGACTTTATCAGACGCTGATGGTGACTTTTTGCTGTATTTTCTTTCCTGCTATTTTGGTGATATTGCTTACGTCTGCAGTTATAACAGGGAAAATCGCAATGAAAAATTATAATTCTTATGCAATTCAATTTTTGGATGATCTCTCCAGGAATATGGAATATATAACAACCGACATTGAAACAAAATCCAGATTTATCTTGGCAGAGGATGCGGTGCAGTCTATGTTGTCCGCACAGGAAGGAGACAGGGACTATAATGATTTTTACAGAAGGGGAAAAGAGGAGCTGACCAGACTGATTTTGGAGCAGGACTATATTGAGTCCCTGTCGGTTTATAATTTTTCAGGAAATGGATTTACAGTGGGGGACAGCCCGTCTTACCTTAATGATTCCTCTATGTGGATGGAACAGGAATGGTATCAGGACATGCTGGATAAAAGAGGGGGATATATCTGGCAATATTGTGATATAGATGGTATCAGCGAAAAAGAAAGCCGGCTTATTTTAGGAAGGGTAATAAATAAAACAGATACCATGGAAGGTTTGGGATTTATGATTTTTGTATTGGACAATCATTATATAGAAAAGCTGGTTTCCGATTTGAGCAGTGCTACCATTGGCAGCTTTTATATTATAAATGATAAATACCAGCTTTTGTTTTCACCGGAAGAGGAAGGGAATCCGTTATATTTTAGTTTAAAGGAAACGGATGAAAGCAAAAGTTCAGATACTGTAAAAAATGGAAAATTTCTCATAACCAGGTCTGATTTTATGCATCTGGATTGGTCCTTTATCTGTGTGGGAGATATTTTGACTGTACTGAGCAATCAATGGATAAATTTTTGTATTATACTTTTAGCCACACTGTGTATCATGATTGCGGCAGCTTTTGTGTATAGTAAGCTTTCTCACAGTGTTACTAAGGAAATTCAAAGACTGAATAGTGTTATGGAAAATGCAGAAAAAAAGAATTTTAAAGAGGAAATTAGGATTGAGAGAATCCAGGAATTTATTCAGTTAAGCAGCGCCTATAATCGTCTCACAAAAAGAATACATATATTGATTAACCAGGTAATGAAGGAAAAATTAAATACAAAGCAGGCGCAGCTGGAAAACTTACAGGCCCAGATAAATCCCCACTTTTTGTATAACACACTGGACTGTATAAATTGGAAGGCCATGGTTAACGGACAGGAAGAAATATCCCAGATGATTCAAAGCCTTTCCAGGATGTTCCGCTTCAGTTTGGGTAAAGGAGAGAAAGAGGTAAATTTAGAGAAGGAAGTAGAAAACGTAAGAAATTATCTTTTACTGCAAAAGAAACGATTTGAAGATAAATTGATATACTTGATAGATGTACCGGAAGAAGTTATGGAGTATAAAGTGATCAAGTTTTTTTTACAGCCATTGGTAGAAAATTCTATTTTACATGGCATACAGGCCAGGACAGAAAAAGGCTATGTGGGAATCACTGCAAAGGTAGAAGATGAACTGTTGGTAATCAGCATATGGGATAATGGAGTGGGAATAGATAAGGAGTATATAGAGAAGATATTAGAAGGAAACAGTGTGGGAGAGAATAAAAAATTTTATGGACATGGAATCTACAATGTAAATGAACGATTGAAAATGAGATATGGGACCATAAGCGCCCTTCATTTCGAAAACCGTAAAAGCGGAGGTACGAAAGTGACAATCAGGATACCCCTGGATAAGATGTGAACGGGAGGAATAAAAAGTGCTTAAAGTAATGATAGTGGATGATGAGCCCTCTGTTTTAAACAATATGGGAAAGGTGATAGACTGGGAAAAACAAGGCTTTCAGATTTGTGCCACTGCAGACAGTGGGGAAAAAGCCTGTCAGCTGCAGGAAAAGTATAGGCCGGACTTGGTTATTACAGATGTGATGATGCCTCAAATGAATGGAATTGAGCTGGCAGAATATATAAACAAAAAGTATCCGGATACGGAAATGATTATTATAAGCGGATATGACGAGTTTGATTTTGCAAAATCTGCTATGAAGGCAGGCGTTATGGAGTATATATTGAAACCTACCAATAAGTTGGAATTGGAAGCTGCC
Organism: uncultured Blautia sp.; assembly: GCA_902476765.1. GTDB lineage: Bacteria > Bacillota > Clostridia > Lachnospirales > Lachnospiraceae > Blautia. Next base: position 11,424 of record CABSEJ010000033.1, on the reverse strand, counting down.
CTTAATAGAGTATATGAAAGAATCTGCAAAAAGCAAAAAATAGAAAGAAATACAAAGGAGTGGAAGCAGCAGGCTGAGCGTTCCATTCCGGTATTGAAAAATCAATTTTTTAATGAGCTGTGCAGCGGTATGCTGCCCACAGAACAGAATATTATATCCAGCCTTCAATTTTATAAATCACCATTAAAGGGGACTTCTTACAGGGTTTGGTGTTTTAATCTGGACAGAGACGAGACTTATGCGGACAATCCTGAAATGCGGGAATTGATATGGATTCAGCTTCGTATTATTATCCGGGAAGAAATAGAAGGGCGGCTGCGGTGTGAATCCTTTGTAAGAGGAAGATTTTTGCTCTATATTGTAGAGGCAGCCAGGGAAGAATACGGATTTGAGGAAATGGAAGAGTGTTTGGAAAAAATATTGGGAGAATTTAAAAATCTGACCAGAATCAGCCTATCCGTAGGAATCAGCAGAGAGTATACCGATTATACAGAGCTATATTCGGCCAGAAAAGATTGCGAAATAGCACTGGAAGAAAGGTGTAATCTGGGAGAGGGAAGTTGTATCTTTTATGATGAAGTGATGAGTTTTTCAAAGAACAGAATGGAATATGACCATGAGATGTTGCAGCAGATTTGCATGAAGTTGCGTGCCCTAAACAAAGAAGGTGCATTGGAATGTATTCAAAAAATGTATAAGGATATGAGAAAACGCAAAGCGATTTATCAGCAATTTTACAGTCAGACGGTTTTCCTCCTGACGGAACTGTTTGCCATAGCGGAGGAGAACAGAATCCGTGAAAAGCTGGTGAATATACTGGAGAATCTGGGACAATACAAAACAGGGACTATGCTGGAGGATGTGGTATGTAAGGCTGTGGAGGAAATCATGGAATATGGAGAAAAGCAAACCTTAAATAAAAACAAAGAGGTTGTAGAGGCTGTAAAGCAGTATGTGAAAGAGCATATGAGAGAAAATATCACATTGACTGAAGTAGCAGATAGTGTACATCTAAGTAAAAATTACCTTTGCAGTATTTTTAAAAAAGAGCAAAATGAGACTTTTTTCAGCTATCTTACAAAGGCTAGAATGGAAAAGGCCAAGGAGCTTCTGAGAACCACAGATGATAAGGTTTATTACATTGCTGAAATAACGGGCTACACGGATTATACTTATTTTTCTCAGGTGTTTAAAAAATATACGGGAGTAACGGCAGGAGAATACAGAGAGATATATAGCGGGGAGTAAAAATAAGAAAAGGTATACTTTCTTGTCCGGAGGCTAAAAACCAGCCTTCGGGCGGGAAGGTGAGGAAACCGTATTAACGGCTATGCTGTTAATACGGAAAATTTTTGTCTGAAATTAAACAGAGGTGGGAAATGTACAGAATTGCTATTTGTGATGATGAGAAAGAATACAGAGAGATAATCAAAAAATTAGTGAGAGAATCTGACATAATCATAGACGAGATTGACTTTTATGAATTTACGACAGGAGAAGAGTTATTAAATGCGGATATTAAATTTGACTTGCTTTTTTTGGATATTTATATGCCTGGAATAAATGGGAATATGGCAGCGGTAAAATTTAGAGAACATAATCCTGATTGTATTTTAATCTTTTGCACAAACTATCAGCAGCCGTTGCCGGAAAATTTCAAAGTATATCCGTTTCGTTACATTTTGAAAGATATTTATGACAAAGACTTAAAAGACGAAATGCCGGATATTTTGTGGGCCATGATAAAGAAAAATCGACAGTTGTATACTTCCATAACAAATGATGGAGAAGTGATTCGAATTCTGAATGATGAAATACTATATTTAACCATTGAGGGAAGAAAGACAAAACTGGTTTGCTATAACGAGAAAGAAACTTACAATATTGTGAGCAGAGAAAAATTAAAAGACTTATACATGAGGCTGCACAGAGAAACTTTTGAATATATTCTAGAACAAAGATTATAACTATATCTTGCTGTTCCAAACGGTAATAAAACCTGGAATCTCCGTTTATAAGTACAGTAAAAATAAATTCCGGAAGAATTACAATCGCATAGTAGCAAATCCCAATAGTGTTATGGGAAGCAATAGAGATAGCCCATATTATGATTGTGACGGGATTGATTTCAGGAAAGATAAAAAATAAGTACTTTGCCTTAAAGTAAAATATAGCTAAGTACAGTCTTATTGGGTATTTCCAAAGTGTTAGAAGGCGACAGTACCGCATCTTTGAAGAGTGGTGTCTGCCGCCTTTTTCTTTTTGCAAACTATCAGTTTATAAACCTTGTTTTTAGAAGACTCTTAGAAGTATCTGCATAAACTTTTAGGAGTTTTCTTTTATTTATACCTGAAATATTGAGGTATGGCTCATAGTTGAAATAGAAACCATACGGTAAAATATTCCAGGAATTTGTCGAACTGGGGAGGTAATACATGAGAAAAAAATCAAAGCGATTATTAATGGATTATCTTAGTATGCAAATCAGAATATTTCGAGGCAAGGAGGACTTAACCCAAGAAAAAATGGCAGAAAAGCTCCACATTACGCCGAGGTCTTATTTTGACTTAGAGCATGGTAAATCGGGATTTTCGGCAATGTCGCTTATTTATTTTCTTCTGCTGCTTTCAGACGAAGACATAATTAAATTTATTGGAAATTTCAGAAAACTTTTGCAAAGGAGTGAAAAAGATGTAGCATAAAACCTGTATGGAAAAAAAGTCCCAGCGTTTGTTGATGAAATTAGGTATTACTGCAAATTATAGGGGCTTCCATTATATATCTTATGCTATGTATTTGATTTCAGAAGACCAGAACCGTTTGCTTTATGTTTCAAAACTGCTTTATCCGGATATTGGAAAAGAATTTAATACAGACTGGCGGGCAGTAGAACATAGTATACGAACCGTTATAATGGTATTGTGGAACACCAATGCAGAATTTTTATGTTATATGGCAGGGCATGAGCTCTCCCAAAAACCTTCTGTTGGTAAATTCTTGGCTATATTTTATACTTTTCTTGCAAACTAATGCTCACCTTGCTCTCCTTCAGCCTTTAAACCTATTTACAGACAGGAAAGACAGTAATATATCTAATACAGTAAGAATATAATCTATATTTTTACACAAAACTCAATGGTAGAATAATAATATCAAAATAAAGAGGAGGTTAAAAGGATGAGGAAGGCAAAAACAAGAATTGCAGTGTTGGGGATGACTGTAGTTTTGGGAATGACCACAGGATGCGGCAAAGGAGATACTGGCAGCAATACCCAGAGTGCGGATGAGGGAAAAGGTAAGATAGAGCTGTCTGTGCTGTTAGTGGGGGACCCGGCAACAGATAATCCTTGGAAATTTGACAGCTTTGAGGAGGCCGCAGAAAATTTAGGGTATAAGGTTAATGTAGAAAGGGTGGATGACGCTACCTACAAGACCAAAATAAGGGTTATGCTTCAGGCCAATGAGCTTCCTGATTTATTTTATACCTGGGGTGGTTCTTACAGTACACCTTTTTTGGAGGCAGACGCTATGTATCCCTTAGAAAAAACAGTAGAGGAATCCGGCTATGTACTACAGGATATTTATGCTCAGAAGGATGATGAGGGCCATTTTTATACGGTTCCCACTACAGCATTAGAGTCCTATTGTTTATTCTACAATAAAGATGTATTCACACAAATCGGAAAGGAAGTTCCTGCCAACTGGGAAGAGTTGCTGGACGTTGTAGAAGCCTGTAACGCACAGGGAATCGGAGCTCTGGGCTTAGGAGATAAAGACCGGTGGGAAGGAGACCTTTTCTATAACATGATGGTTTTACGGGAGGATGCAGAGGCTTTCGCAGAAGCTGTAGAAGAAGGAGGAACCTTTACGTCAGAACCCTTTGTGGAGGCAGCCCGGAAGGTACAGACTTTAGTGGAAATGGATGCTTTCCAGAGCGGATATATGCAGGCCACCCAAACAGAATGTGTGGAGTTATTAAAAGCAGGAAAAATCGCCATGTACCCTGCAGGCTCTTTCCAGCTTTCGGCCTTTACTTCTCAGGAAAACCTTGGATGTACAGTATTTCCTAAGACAGGAAAAGAAGACCCTTATTTGTCCTGCTGTAGTAATGCAGCAGATTCCGGAATGGCAGTAAACGCAAATTCTGAATATGCAGAGGAAGCGGCAATGCTGGCAGTAGAATACTCCAAATGTTTAAACGACCATTTGGCAGAGAGCGGTGAGCAAACCTATTTTGAAACGGACGTGGAAATGGAAAATCAAAGTGAAATGATGAAAACCTATATTGAGAACTTTAATAAGCTGGAGAATACACAGTTATGGTGGTTCACCTACTTAGATACGGCTATCGGGGAACCTATGAGGGATTTGTCACAACAGCAATTTGCTGGGGAAATAGGCGCAGAAGACTTTATAGAACAGTTGGAAAGCATTATCAAACAATAACAAAAATACTTTTCTAAAAGTAAGGGGTCGCAGCTATGAAAAAAATGTTATCCAATAAATTTATGGTTTTACTTTTCGTTCTCCCTGGATTTTTAATTTTTGCATGTATTTTTGTATATCCCATATTGTACACATTAAACCTTAGTCTTACATCCTGGAAAGGCATTGGCCCAAAGGAATATGTGGGATTGGAGAACTATATTCAGCTTTTTGTCCAGGATTCCGTGTTCCGGAAAGCAGTAAGCAATACACTGATTATATTAGTTGTGGCGGTAATCGGACAGTTGATACCAGCGCTGTTTTTTGCAGTATTGCTTTCAGGATTTAAGAAAAAAACAAGATTTTACCGAATTGCCTTTTTTATTCCTGTTTTGCTGTCCACTACGGCTATAGCATTGATGTGGCAGGAGATATATGACGTGAACTACGGTTTATTAAATGAGCTGTTACGGATACTTGGATTAGAGCAATGGAGTCATGACTGGCTTACTGAAAAAGGAACCTGCCTGATTGCTACAATTATACCGGTAGTCTGGCAATGGATTGGTTATCATATGATTATCATGTACGCAGGATTAAAAGCAATTCCGGAACAATATGTGGAAGCGGCCAAATTAGACGGAGCCAGCGGCTTTCAGGTGACCTTTAAAATTATTATTCCTATGCTGAGAGATATTCTCAAAGTGTGTCTGGTACTTGCGGTAGTAGGTAGTATTAAAATATTTGATAATATTTATATTATGACATCAGGGGGACCTTATAACCAGACCACAACCATTGCCATTCATATGTATAAAGAATCCTTCCTGAAATTTAATTATGGATATGGCAGCACTATTGCAGTCATGCTTTGTGTCATATGTATTGCAGTGTATCTTATCATAAACAGACTTATGACCGGGGAAGCCATAGAATACTAGAAAAGAGGGAGACAGATGAAGAATAAAAAAAAGGTAACATACATAATACTGATTCTGTTTGCAGTAATTCAGATATTTCCATTGTTATGGCTGATAAATTTCTCTTTAAAAGGAAATAATGAAATTTATACAGAAAGCTCCTTAAAATTGCCGGAAATCCCTAAATTCAGTAATTACGTGGAGGCCTGGTTTACCGGAAATGTTGCAGAGTATTTTTTTAACAGCGTTATCGTTACTTTTACCAGTGTTCTGATAACTATTGTTATAAGCTGTATGATGGCCTATGGAATTACCAGAATGAAATGGAAAGGAAGCAATCTTGTTTTATCATTTTTAATGCTGGGAATGATGATTCCCATACATGCAACTTTGATTCCTCTGTTTCTTTTAATGCAGAAAGCGGGACTTTTAAATACATATTGGTGTATCATTATTCCCTATATTGCCACAGGACTTCCATTGGCCGTATTTATTATCAGCAATTTTTTGAGAAGCGTGCCCTATGAACTGGAGGAGGCTGCATATATGGACGGATGTGGTGTGATTGGCTGTTTTATTATGATTATTACGCCGGTGTTAAAGCCAGCTGTGGCGACGGTGGCGATTTTTACTTTTATGAGTGACTGGAATGAATTTATCATGGCCTCAACCTATCTGCAGTCTTCAGAGCTGTATACGCTTCCCATTGGACTTACAGCGTTTCGGGGTTCTTATACTACAGCTATGGGACCGATGGCGGCAGCTATTATCATAACCTGTATTCCACTGATTCTATTTTATTGTATATGCAGTGAGCAGGTGGAAAAAAGTTTTACAGCAGGAGCTGTTTTGAAATAACATAAGTAAGGAGAGTTTGACATGCAGACAAGTAGAGAACGTGTGAGAAAAGCAATTGACTTTGAAGAACCGGACAAAGTGCCCCTTTGCCTGGATTTCGATAAAGACCGCTTAAATACTGCCATTACAAAAGAGATTATCCAGGAGTATGAAGCCGATATTCTGATAATCAGCAGTCAGGATCCGGAATTTGTGCCTATAGGAGAAGGGTACAGTCAATGGGGATATAAAATGGAAAATTTCGGGGAAACCATGGGAGAGGTAAAGAATCCCCCTTTAGAAAACTGGGAAAATTATGAAGCATGGGAGAAGGCCCTGCCGGATTTTACCTCAAAAAGCAGATATGTTCAGGCCGCAGAAATGAGGAAAAAATTTCCGGACAAATATTTAGTAGGCGGCCTGGGGATGATGATGGAGGAAATCATTAACCTCAGAGGTTATGCGGATTATATGGCAGACTTTTTTGAGGAAGAAGAAAATCTGGATCGTCTTATAGACTGCTTATATGAAAAAGGAAAGCAGATGGTAGATGGCTATGCAGAAGCCGGGATGGATGGAGTTATGGCCTGGGAAGACTGGGGACTGCAGACAGGCCCCATGATGTCTTATGGATTGTGGAAAAAATTTTTTTATAAACGTATGAGGGATTTTGTAGATTATATTCATAAAAAGGGTATGAAGTATTTTTTACATTCCTGTGGCCATATTACATATCTGCTGGATACTTTTATTGATTTTGGAGTTGATGTGATTCAGCTTGACCAACAGAAAAATATGGGCTTAGATGAACTCCATAAATGGGCAGGTAAAATTTGCTTTTTCTGCCCCGTAGATATTCAGCACAGCGTAGACATGCCCCAGGAAGAGATGAAAGAATATATTAAGGAAATGGTACAAAAGCTGGGTACCCAGAATGGAGGAATAATGTACAAGGCATACCCTCAGCCAGCGGCTATCCATATGACGGAAGCGAAACTGAGAAAAGAAATCGAAATATTCAAAGCCATGAAATACTGATAAGCACATGATTTTGGTGAAAGGGGCTGCCGTACCAAACAGAATTGAAAATATGCCTGATAGATGTTCGGAGGCAGTCCCTGTCCCCTTTCGGAAAGTTACGTTTAATACACAAGCTCTATTCCCCGCCTGGCCCGTCTCTTCTGGGAACCTCGTCAGGAATGACATTGGTGGCTCCGGAAGGCAGGGGAGCAGGAATTTCTATAATATCTTTATTTACGTTGTTCCCTTTTCTTTCATCCAGATGAGGCGGCAAAAGAGGGTCGGTTAAGTTTCTTTCTTTTTCCGTCATGATATATACTCCTTTAGCAGTTTTTAGAAGTATGCCGCTAAAGAGAGAAAATTATGCATATTGCAGATTGTTACCGAAAATTTGATTCTACGGAAAGTTTTAAGGAAAGCTCCCGAAAAGAAGCGTATGCTTCTGCCAGCTGGGCTAGTTTTTCTTTTTCCCGGGAAGAAAAGGTTTCGTATAATTCCATAGATAACTGCAGGCTCTTCTTTAAAGTTTTAGGCTTCCATATGCCTGCGATATGCCCGTCTTTTAAAATAACACCGGGATTAGATACTGTAGTCCATACTTTTCTCTGTAAAGACTGATTTTCCAGAAGAAGTTTTTTGTCTCTTATGTCCAGATATGGGTCGTGGGGGCCCAGAAGTAAAAGGCTTTCGCCAGGCTGTGGGGGACACAGAAGTTTTTCTTTATCTTCTGCTAAAATCCAGCATTTTTTCTCCATTACCTGTACCGGATAGATTTCCTGAGAAATTTGGTCCCATAGTCTTTTAGCCTGTTGGGGAGAAGAGCCCAGCCATTCCCTGAAAGCCTGACAGGTGCTTGGTCCGTAGCAGTGCAAAAACTTTCGGACAAGGGCTTTCTCCCCTTCCTCTATGTGTTCCGGTTCTTCATCCAACCAGTTTCTGAGAGATGTAAATTCAGGAACAGTACCCTGTCTGCGGCCAAAAACAATCAGCGAATAAAAAGAGCAGGGACGCAGAAGAAAAGATACCACAGCTCCGCCTATGGTTTGCTTTTTGGGGTTGCCGTACATGGAGGGTGCGTTCCAAAGCAACTGTTTCTCCTTAGACAAAAAAGAACTGACGATGGACGCTAATGTCTGGTCTAAGGCTTCTTTGGATGCAATCCTATGAGTGTCAAGGTAGCTGCATGCTTGTTTTACCAGAGGCAGCAGAGTGCCAAAATCCATATCCAGATAATCCAGAGCAAGGGTGATACCTCGAGTATAAATCCATGGCTCTTCCCCTTCTTGCGCTTTCAGAGGAGAAAGAAATATATCTGTTTCTTTTGTAGGAAATACCAGAGGGACTCCCCGGATACTCCAAGCCTGTAAAAGACTTTTGTCCTGATACAAGGCAGTACGCAGTTTCTCCAGACTACATTTTTCCAGCCGGTTAAAAAGGGCAGTTTCCCAGGAACCGGGAGGGGTATTCTGTAAGCCGCAGGCACCAGCCGCCTTTTCTATCTGGTCGGCGGGAAGCTTCTGCTGAAGATTGTGGGCGGAGAGACGGTAAAATAAAACGTTTTCTGTTGGTACATTCATGGATTAAAATCTCCTGTCTTTAATAGTCATCATAACAGGGAGGATTCTCCTCCATTTCCTTTATAAAGGCCTGGATTTTTTCCTCTGTTTCTTCTAATTCATCTGCAATCTGGGAAATAGATTTTCCTTTCTCCAGCTTTTTCTGAATTAACCGCCAGAGTAGGCCTCTTTCGCCCTCTTCCCTGGCGTCTGCCCGTTCCATTCGGATATGTTCTTCTTCGTTGTATTCAAAAATACTCACACTTTCTGCCTCCCTTCGGTTTTTCTCCAGAAAATCTTTCAGAACCCCCTCCTGTATACACTGGGTAATGGCAAGCTCTACGGCATCCTCCAGGGGCATATTACAGGCAAAATTTCTAATACGATATACGCAGCTTTTCTTTTTCCTGAAAAACCATGGTGAAGATTCTGGATTTATAAGTTCTGTTTACAGCCATAGCTCCGGTTTGCTTTGATAAGTTCTTATTACGTTCTGTCTGTGTCATAGAGGACCTCCTTTTTAAGTTCAGGCAGGAGGTCTATTGCCCTTTGTCCCTCTTGGAACAAGGGAATGTATGCTTAAAACCATAATATTTTCGTGATTTGCGGCACTATTTTCAAAGGATAAAACCTCCCAGCCGGTTTACAGGTTAAAAGCATGGAGATTTCGTTCCTTCGATGTGTGTTTAGAAATTTTAGATGAGGCTGTGCCTCGTAGACTGCATCCCGGATGGAAACCAGGATAGAAAGGATTCTGAAATATTCTTGCTTTGCAATTATATTACCACACATTAGAGAAGGAAACTACACGGAATAATTGACAAAATAGCCTGGTTGGGAACCCTGGATTTTTGAGTGTTTTTTCATATATTAGCGTAAAATAGAGAATTTATAGGAAATTATATGTTAAACTAAAACATTAAACGGTCTGGTATGATTGCTCTCAGTGATAAAAGGCAGTGTCTGGACTTTTTCAGGAGAAATAGATATGCTTATCTGACAGCCAGGAATTTAAGCAGGTATTGTAAAAAGGTAGTTTTCCTGCATTATTTGCAAAAAGCTTATAGAAGCGAGAAAAAAGAGGATAGAAATAATGGGATATAAATTGTTATTGGTAGATGATGAGGAGGGGATTCTCCTTCTTTTAAAGGATTATTTTGGGATACAGGGTTATGAGGTTCTTACAGCAGCCACAGGTGAACAGGCGGTGGAATTGGCTTTAGGGGAGAAGCCGGAGTTGATTCTGCTGGACATTAACCTGCCGGATATGGACGGGCTGGAGGTATGCCGCAGGATTCGGGAGCAGGTGGAATGTCCGATTTTGTTTCTTACAGCAAAAATCGAAGAGCAGGACAGAATCAACGGGCTTCTTATGGGCGGTGATGATTATATTTTGAAGCCTTTCAGTATTGAGGAGCTGGGAGCCAGGGTGATAGCCCATCTGCGGCGGGAAGACCGGGGGAGGAAAAGGAATGGTTATGAAGGCGAAGATAAGAGAAAAGAGATTGGAGAAGAAAGAAGAAAAGCAAGAGGAAAAGAGAGAGAAGGATGGTTTGGACGGAGAGAGGAAAGCCGGGGCCTGAGAATTTCCTACAGTCAGAGGGAGGTATGGTACGAAGAAAAAAATATCCGTCTGACGAAAACAGAGTTTGATATTTTGGAGCTTTTATCTATGAATCCTGGGCAGGTCTTTGGGAAGGAGCAGATTTATGAAAAGGTCCGGGGATTTGAGGCAGAAGGAGACAGTTCTATTGTTATGGAGCATATCCGGCGGATTCGGAATAAAATCGGGGCTTGTACAGAGAAAGAATACATTATGACGGTATGGGGAGTAGGATATAAATGGATTGGATAGACGAGCAGTATGAAAAAATATTGAAAAAAGTAGGGAATATGGGGCTTTTTTCCGGGGCTGTATGCTATTTCCTTTTCTTTGGAGCCCTGGCTTTTTTGCTTTCTTTCCTTACTGTCCGTATCTGTGACAGGAAGATGGTAATGTGGCTTAGGGGTACGCTTGAGGCAGATTCTTTTCAGACAGGGCTGTGGAGCTTTCTGATACATTGGTGTTCCTATATTTACCTGGCTCTGTGTACCATTGTTATGCTGTATACCTTTTACCGGAGAAGGCTGCGAAAACCATTGGCTATTATAAAAAGAGGAGTGGAGGAGCTGGAAAAACAAAACCTGGAGTTTTCTGTTGTCTATGACAGCAGAGACGAGATGGGCCAGCTCTGTGCTTCCTTTGAAAAGATGAGGAAAATCATGGCTCAGAATTATGGAATACTGTGGAAGCAGGTAGAGAACCAGAAGCAGCTGAATGCGGCCTTTGCCCATGATTTGCGGACACCTCTTACGGTGTTGAAGGGATATTCGGAGTTTCTGGCCCGGTATCTGCCTCAGGGTATGGTGAGCCAGGAGAAAATGGGAGAAATCCTCAGCCTGATGACAAAGCAGCTGGAAAGGCTTACTTCTTTCAGTATGACCATGAAGAAGGTCCGCAGCCTGGATGAGGTGCCGGTGGAGCAGGAGAAAACAGAGCTATTTCATTTTTACCGTATGGCAAAAGGAATTTTAGAGGCCCTGAATCTGGGCGGGGATTTAGAGATTTCCATAGAAGAGCTGCCGGAAGCAAAAGGGAAGCAGCAGGGAATGCTGGATGAAAATCT
>CABSEJ010000032.1 GCA_902476765.1 uncultured Blautia sp. | reverse complement strand
GTGCTTCTTGGAAGAAAATGGAATTGCGAGGGTGTGCGAAGCACACTTTTGTTCTGTAAAAAATTATGTAGCAGATATAAATCGGTTCTGATAAAATATTTTTTGAAAAATTTTGAGAAAATCTGTAACGAAAGAAGTATTTTCCGGATATATAGATGACATCAAGAAACAGGAGGCCGGCCCCTGTTGAAGATGGAGAGGGAGGTGAGGAACAAGAATGATGGATATGGACCTTATATATAGGGAATATGCCCAATATGTATGGAAGTATTTAATGAGCCTGTGCGGGGACGAAGATACTGCTCAGGAACTTACCCAGGAGACCTTTTACCAGGCGGTAAGGTGTTGTGGAAAGTATGACGGCAGCTGCAAAGTTTCTACCTGGCTGTGCCAGATTGCAAAGCATTTGTGGTACAGGGAGACAGACAGGAGACGGCGTAAGGGAACCAATGAACTGGAAGAAAACCTTGTTTCCTCCAAAGCAGGCCCTGAGGAGGAAATCTGTATCCGGGAGGAAAAAATGGAGCTGTTTCGTAAAGTTCATTTGCTGGATGAAACGGCAAAGGAAGTTGTGCTGCTTCGTCTTACAGGCGCTTTTTCCTTTCGGGAAATAGGGGATATTTTTGGAAAAAATGAAAACTGGGCCAGGGTAACCTTTTACCGTGCAAAGCAAAAACTGATGAAAGGATGAGAAGTATGAAGATGAAGTGTGAAATAATCCGGGATTTGTTCCCAAGCTATATTGACGGCTTAACCAGCGAGGAAAGTAATCAGCTGATTGAAGAGCATTTACAGGACTGCGGGGAATGCAGGGAATATTTAGATGAAATGAAGAAAGAGGTAGAGACTCCCAAAAAAGTAGAAGATACTAAAAGAGCCATTGCCCCATTTAAGCGTATCAAAAGGAGAATGTGGAGGGCAGCAGGTCTGGCGGTTTTGGTCTGTGTTCTCCTTTTTGGAGGAAGCCTGTGGTATTTTGGACATACCTGGACTGCAGCTTCGGAAGACGTTAAGACTACCATTGAAGCCCAGGGTGGAATTGCAACCATTAAATTTGCACCCAAAAATAAAAACCATAAGCTTTATGTGGAGCAGGAAGAAGATAATACCCTTGTTGTCACAGAGCAGAGAATTGCACCTTTTCAGAAGGTCATCAATCCATCAGCATATTGGGGTTACACCTTTCTTGACGAATCTACGGTTATGCAGACAAACGGAGAAGGAGAAACCTTTGAAGATAAAGATGTGCTGACCATCCGGTATGAAGATAAAACAGAACAAATTTCTCTAAAGGAACTGGCCAAGAAAGCCATGGAAAATCCTGTGGCCCAATCAGAAGATGTAGAAATGACTTTTGATAAGGACCAATACGGTAATGTGAGTCTTGGCTTTTATCCCACTCTTTTGGGTGTTTCTCTGAAAGTGGAAGAAACCGGGGAAAACAGTATTCGAATCCGTCAATATTATGACGGAGAAGGAGAGACCATAGAGAACGGAGATTCCTACATCCTGCGGTTTGTAGATGAGCATACCCTTCAGCGGACCGACGGAACCCAAGTGGAATTGGGACAGGATGACGTGCTGGAGATTGAGTATAAGGATAAAACAGAAAAAATTCCTTATGCACAGCTTTGGGATGGGGAATGAGTATATCCCCCAGGCATGGAAATAGCCTGGTGCCACGTTTGCTTACAACATTGCTTCTTTATCGTTGTGCAGGCAGCTGCCGGATACAGATGCGGGAATTATAACCCACATGCATCCGGCAGCTGCTGTTTCTTTTTGTCTCCTCTGTCATAGAAAAGACTACACCACCTGCCGTCTCACTGCGTTGTCCTGAAAGCGAAAGTAGTCGGGGCGATGGCGGGACTGGGTGTACTCGAACATGATGCCGTCACTGTTGAAGGTCTGGCTGCTGATAACCGCCATACAGTTATAATCATTGACATCCAACTCCAGATATTTTTCGTCTATCTGGGTGATTTTTTCCACAGTCATAATGCGTTTGCTGTTGACAATGGTCATGTGCAGGTCTTTTTCCAAATATTCGTAAATGGAATTTTGGGCAATCTCCGGAGTGAGGCCAGGGACTGCAGATTTTAAAAAATAATTATGGTTTAGAATCAGGGGTTTTCCGTCTAAAAGATGGAGTCTTTGAATATAATATAATTCGGAGCCAAGGGGAAAACCAGTGCGGTTTGAAATTTTCTGGTCAGCAGTCAGTTCCATGAACTGCAGGACTCTGGTTTCTCCTTTTTTATGGTTTCGAATGGAGGATTCTTTAAAGGATTCGATTCCGCCGATAGTATAAGAGGTCTGCTCAATGGGGCGGAAAATATTTCTCACACCCTTTCCCTGAAGGGTCTGCACATAGCCGTCTGTTACCAGCCTGCTGATAGCCCGGCGGACCGTGTTTCGGGAACAGTCATAGTTAAGTATCAGAGTATTTTCAGAGGGAAGCAGTTCCAGATAAGAAAAGTCCTCTTCCTCAATTTTTTGTTTTAAATCTTTATAGATAGCTTCATATTTTGCTTTTGGCATGGGTTCACTTCACGTCCTGTTTTTTAAATGTGACAAACTTGTTTAAACATGTCCTTGGGTTTATTATAAAACAGAAATAGAGAAAGTCAAGAGTAATGTTTCCTTTTCAGTACAATAAAGCAGGCCAGATGAACGGCGGCGGTAAGGCCCCAGGATATAGGGTAGGATATGTACAGGCTTTCCAGGCTGTGATTCCAGGCAAAAATGGTGAAAATCCAGACAATACGGAAGCCGCAGGCTCCGGCCAGAGAAACCAGCATAGGAAGCATAGAATATCCCATACCTCGCATGCTTCCCACCAGGGTATCCATGGTGCCGCAAAGATAGTAGGTGGAGCAGATAACAGCCATCCGCTTTATACCATAGGCCGCAACCTCCGGGTCTGAGGAATAGATGCCCAGAAGCTGGCTGTGGAATGTCAGAGCCAAAGCTCCCATGACAGCGCCGATGCAGACTACAAGCACAATACAGCGCACCAGAATCCGGTTGATGTTGCTGTATTTATGGGCGCCTACATTTTGACTGGTAAAACTCAGATTGGCTTGGTATATGGAATTCATGGAGGTGTAGATAAAGCTTTCCAGATTGGAGGCAGCAGTGTTTCCTGCCATGGCCATAGAGCCGAAGGAATTTACGGAGGACTGTATCAATACATTGGAAATAGAAAACACAGAACTCTGCAGTCCGGCGGGAAGCCCCAGGCGGAGTACGGCTTTTAGCTTGTCCTTGTGTATCTTTAAATCCCGCCATACCAGCCGGCAGATACCATCCATTTTTGTCAGGCAGCGAAGAATTAAAACAGCGGATACTGTCTGGGAGATAATAGTGGCAAGCGCTACGCCGGCAACACCCAGATGGCAGACAATTACGAAAAAAAGATTCAGTACTACATTTATGATTCCTGCAGACATCAGATAGTAGAGCGGTCTTCTGGTATCACCGATAGCCCGGAGAATGGCTGCGCCGAAGTTGTAAAGCATTACTGAGGGCATACCGATAAAATAAATACGGATATACAAAGTGGCCTGGTCCAGGACATCCTCCGGTGTGCCCATAAGCTCCAGCATAGGTACGGCGAAAACGAGTCCTACAATTATCAGGACAAGTCCGCTGATGATGCTTACCAGGATAGAGGTATGAACGGTTTCGTGGACATTTTGCTGGTTTTTGGCCCCATAATATCTGGCAACCAGTACATTGGTGCCAATAGAGAAGCCGATAAAAAAGTTGACAAATAAAGCAATCAGAGAGCTGGTGGAACCTACGGCTGCCAGGGCCTGGCTTCCGGTAAAGCGGCCTACTACCACAATATCTGCTGCATTAAATAAAAGCTGAAGAATACCGGACATCATAAGCGGAAGAGAAAAAATCAGCAGCTTTCTGAAAAGCGGTCCGGTACACATATCGATTTCATATGATTTTTGCACGAAAATCCCCCATTTCTATCTTTTTCTGGTTACAGCCTACCCTCAATATACAGGGGCCCTTTATCCCCTTATATATTGAGGGTAGCACAAGAAAAAAGAAAGTGCAATGATTTTGAAAATATCTGTTGACTTGTTTAAACAAGTGTGCTATCTTATACTTGTTCAAACAAGTTCGGAAAAAAGAGGAGGTAAGAACATGGCGAAGTATACAGAGGAGGTAAAGCAGCTGCTGGAGCTTGTAGGCGGTAAAGAAAATATTTCGGCAGTTTCTCACTGTATGACAAGAATGAGATTTGTTCTTGTCGATGAAAAGAAAGCGAATGCGAAGGAAATTGAAAAAATCAAATGTGTAAAGGGTACTTTTACACAGGCAGGACAGTATCAGGTAATCATCGGAAATGATGTTTCTACCTTTTACAATGAGTTTACCGGTTATGCCGGCATTGAGGGCGTCAGCAAGGAGGCAGCCAAGCAGGCGGCTAAATCCAACCAGAACTGGATTCAGAAATTGATGAGCAACCTGGGAGAAATTTTTGCTCCTATTATCCCGGCACTTATCTGCGGTGGTCTTGTACTGGGATTCCGGAATGTAATTGATGGTATTAAGCTTTTTGAAGACGGAACTAAGACGCTGATTGAGATTTCTCAATTCTGGGCCGGTGTGGATAGCTTCCTGTGGCTTATTGGTGAGGCGGTTTTCTGGCTGCTGCCGGTAGGTATTGTGTGGTCTATCACTAAGAAAATGGGAACAACCCAGATTTTAGGTATTATCCTTGGTCTGACCTTAGTATCTTCCCAGCTTTTAAATGGTTTTGATGTAGCAACTACAGCGGCAGCAGATATTCCTAAGTGGGATTTCGGATTTGCCAAGGTTGACATGATTGGTTATCAGGGCCAGGTAATCGCATCCATGATGGCAGGCTTTGTACTGGTATATCTGGAAAAATTCTTCCGAAAGATATGCCCTGCAGTTATCAGTATGATTGTAGTACCTTTCTGCTCCCTGGTTCCGGCAGTGTTTATTGCCCATATGGTAGTAGGACCTATCGGCTGGACTGTGGGAAATGCAATTGCAGACGTGGTTTATGCAGGATTAACTTCTAATATCAGATTTATTTTTGCAGGTCTCTTTGGTTTCCTGTATGCACCTATTGTTATGACTGGTCTTCATCATATGACCAATGCCATTGACAGCCAGGTGATTTCTACTATGCAGAATTCTGCTACTCCCGGAACCAATCTGTGGCCTATGATTGCCCTCAGCAATATTGCCCAGGGTTCCAGCGTGCTGGCTATGAGTATTCTGCAGAAGAAAAATGAGAGAGCCCAGCAGGTTAACGTTCCTGCATGTATTTCTTGTTACCTGGGTGTAACAGAACCGGCACTGTTTGGTGTTAACTTAAAATACGGATTCCCTCTGGTATGCGGTATGATTGGCTCTGCCTGTGCAGCCATGGTTTCTGTAGGATTTGGAGTAAGAGCCGTTAGTATTGGTGTAGGCGGTCTTCCGGGAATTCTTTCTATCTATTCTGAATGTTATGTGCCGTTTCTTTTGGCTATGGCTATTGCAGTGGTAATACCGTTTGTCCTTACAATGATTGTAGGAAAAGCAAAGCTGTCCCTGGCAGAGAGAAGAGGGGAGGAGGCAGAGGAGGAAGCTGGATTAGCAGATGAGACTCCGGCTGCAGAAGCAGTTGAAGGCAGCACAGAGAAGGCTGAAAACACAGAACCTCTTACAGAGTTAAAGGCAGGTTTAAGCGGAAAAGTAATTCCATTGGATGATGTTCCTGATGATGTATTCTCTCAGCATGTAATGGGAGACGGAGTGGCTATTGAGCCGGTAAATGATACAGTAGTGGCACCGGCAGACGCTACCGTAGGTGTAGTAATGGCTGATACAGGACATGCATGTGGTCTGGTGTTTGCAAATGAAATGGAATTGTTAATCCATGTAGGCGTAGACACTGTAGATATGAATGGAGACGGATTTGAACTGTTGGTAAAAGAAGGGGACAAAGTAAAGGCAGGACAGCCTTTAATCCGCTTCGATAAGAGCAAAATCAAAGCAGCCGGACATCCTACGGCAACAGTATTTATCGTCACAGAGGAAGGACAGGCTAAAAATATTCAGTATTTCACCGGAATGGATGCAGAAGCAGGAAATACACCAATTATCCGGTTTGAGTAAGGAGGAAAAGTCAATGGCGGATTTCAAGAAAAGCGTTGTATATCAGATTTATCCCAAATCTTTTTATGATACAAACGGGGACGGACTGGGAGACTTAAAAGGAATTATAGAGAAGCTGGATTACATCAAGGCCCTGGGCGCAGACTATATCTGGATGACTCCTTTTTTCGTATCTCCACAGAAGGATAATGGGTATGACGTAGAGGATTACTATAATGTAGACCCACGCTACGGAACCATGGAGGATGTGGAGGAACTGGTAAAGGAAGCGGATAAAAGAGGAATCCGCCTGATGTTTGACATGGTGTTCAACCATACTTCCGACAGAAATATCTGGTTTAGGAAAGCTCTTTCCGGAGACCCTAAGTACAAGGATTTTTACATTTTTAAAAAGGGCCCAAAGCCAGGAGTGCCGCCTACAAACTGGGAAAGTAAATTCGGAGGAAACGCTTGGGAATATGTGGAAAAGTTTGATGAGTATTATCTGCACCTTTTCGATGTTTCACAGCCGGATTTGAACTGGGATAACCCGGAAGTGAGAAAAGAGGTCCAGAAGGTAGTAAGATTTTGGATGGATAAGGGTATTAAAGGATTCCGTTTTGACGTAGTGAATCTTATCAGCAAGGATAAGTATGAAAACGATTATCAGGGAGATGGAAGAAGATTCTATACAGACGGTCCTAATATTCACAAATATCTTCAGGAATTAAACGAGACAACCTTTGGAACGGATGCAGAGATTATTACGGTAGGCGAGATGTCCAGTACCTCTAAGGAGAACTGTTACCAGTATGCTAATGAGGAAGGAAAAGAGTTGTCCATGGTATTTAGTTTCCATCATCTGAAGGTGGACTTTATGGGAAATGAAAAGTGGGTTATGGTGCCTTTTGATTTCCAGAAGCTGAAAAATATTCTGTTTGACTGGCAGACAAATATGGCAGAACATAAAGCATGGAATGCAGTGTTCTGGTGCAATCACGACCAGCCCAGAGTTGTATCCAGATTCGGAAATGTAGAGAAATACTGGAAAGAATCTGCAAAAATGCTGGGAACAGTTATCCACTGTCTGAGAGGTACACCCTATATCTACCAGGGAGAAGAACTGGGAATGACAAATGCAGGATTTACGGAACTTTCCCAGTATAAGGATGTGGAGAGCCTGAATCATTTCCGTATTCTCCAGGAGAAAGGACTGACAGCAGAAAATGCTTACCAGATTCTCCAGATACATTCCAGGGACAACAGCCGTACCCCTATGCAGTGGGAGGCTGGAGAAAACGGTGGATTCACTACAGGAGAGCCCTGGATTGAGGTGAACAAAAACTGTTCTTACATTAACGCTGAGGCAGAGCTTCAGGATGAGGATTCTATCTTCCATTATTATCAGAAGCTGATTGCTCTGAGAAAGCAGTACGATGTGATTCCCTATGGAAACTTTAAGGTTTTGGATGAGAAAAATCCTTCCGTATTTGCCTATGAGAGAGAATATCAGGGAGAAATCCTGGTAGTGGCCTGCAACTTCTATGGCAAGGATGTGAAATGGGATGCAGAGCGTGATTTGAGCCAGTACCAATGTCTGCTGAGTAATTATGGGGAGCAGAAAATTCAGGGAACAGAGATAGGGCTGAAGCCATATGAGGCTGTGGTATTGTATAAAAAATAAGAGTATTTTATAACAGAGGCGCTTCTGGCTGTCTGAGCGGGCAGTTAGGAGCGCTGCCTACATAGTAAAGGCTGCTAATGTTAAATCCTTGTAAAATTTTAAAAATATGGATTTTATATCTTGAATAAATCCGCAGGAAAAGGTATAAATGTAATAGTGCTGTAAAAATAAGGTAAAATTTTGTCAAAGAACAGAGCATGTATGGAGGAGAAAAGTGAAAATTACAGATTTTTTCAGTCTACTGGGTGGACTTGCATTATTCCTTTACGGTATGCAGATGATGAGCAACGGCTTGGAGGCTGCTGCCGGAAACAGAATGAAGCAGATTCTGGAAAAGCTTACAGCTAACCGTTTCCTGGGAATCCTGGTGGGAGCCGGAATCACTGCGGTAATTCAGTCATCTTCTGCTACCACTGTTATGGTGGTGGGTTTTGTAAACTCAGGTATGATGACCCTGAGACAGGCTGTGTGGATTATCATGGGAGCTAATATCGGTACTACCATTACCGGACAGCTGATTGCCCTGGATGTAGGGGCTCTGGCGCCTTTGTTTGCCTTCTTCGGCGTGGCGCTGATTGTATTTGTAAAGAAGCAGAAAATTCATCATTACGGACTGATTGTAGCAGGCCTTGGTATCCTGTTTATCGGTATGGAGATGATGAGCAGCGCTATGATGCCTCTTAGAGATTCCGCTGCTTTCGTATCTCTGATGACCAAGTTCTCCAATCCGGTTCTGGGAATTCTGGCAGGTATGATTTTTACCGCTATTATCCAGTCTTCCTCAGCTTCCGTTGGTATTCTCCAGGCCCTGGCCTCCAGTGGTCTTATCGGACTGTCAAACGCAGTGTTTGTACTTTTCGGACAGAATATCGGTACTTGTATCACTGCAATCCTGGCGTCTATCGGAACCAACAGAAACGCTAAGAGAACAACGATTATTCACTTGCTATTTAATGTTATCGGTACCACGATTTTTACTATTGTGTGTGTGGTAACGCCGCTGACTTCTGTAGTGGAAGGCTTTACGCCGGACAATGTGGCGGCTCAGATTGCCAATATGCACACCTTGTTTAACGTGGTAACCACCCTTCTGCTTCTGCCCTTTGGCACTTATCTGGCTAAGCTGGCAGTGAAAATCCTTCCGGAGAAGCAGGAAGAGGTTGCAGATGTTATGCATATGGAGTTTATCCGCCCCATGGAGACAAAGAGAGACACACAGATTGGTCTTTCTGCCATTGCTGTAACCAGTGTGCGTAAGGAGCTTCACCGCATGATTGAGATGGCCAGAGAAAATGTGGATATGAGCTTCCGGGCTGTGAAGGAAGGAAAGACTACTCATCTGGAAGAAGTTCGGGACAGAGAGGAATATATTGATTTTCTGAATAAGGAAATTTCCAAATATATTTCTAAGACCATGGTAAACGAAAGTAATCCAAGAGATTCTAAGTACATGAGCGTACTGTTTAAGGTATGCGGAAATGTGGAGCGAATTGGCGACCATGCCATGAATATATGTGGCTACACTAAGCTCATTGAAAAGCAGAATATTTCCTTCTCTCAGGAGGTAAAAGAAGAAATCGACCAGATGAGAGAGGTTTGCGGACAGGCTTTAGATTATCTGGGAGAGCTTGGAGAGGAACCGGGACAGAAGGAAGATATTAAGGCTATAGAGAAGTTTGAGCAGAAGATTGACGATATGACGGAAGATTACAGACAGAAGCAGTTAGAGCGTATGCAGAAAGGTACATGCTCTGAAGAAGGCTGCATCATTTACTCAGAAATGCTGACAGACTTTGAGCGAATCGGTGACCATATTCTGAATATCGGACAGGAAATGGGCCGAGGCAAGGTCAGCGCATAAAATAAAAAGAATAAAATAATAAATTTCCCGCAGGGGCTGAATCTGAAAAGGCATTGTTCTTAAAGTGAACAGAGGGTCTGACAGAAAAGAGCTTTTGCGGGATTTTTTCTATTGCTTTCTTTAGTATCTTGCTATACAATATACTTAGGAAATCAAGTTGAAAAAGATGAGGTGATTTTTTGATTCCTTCTCAAATGCTGAAGGGGACTTTAGAAGGCTGTGTTCTGGAAATAATCAGCCGCAGCCAGACCTACGGATACGAGATTTCTCAGAAGCTTCAGACTTATGGGTTTGGAGAAATCTCAGAGGGAACGATATATCCAATGCTTCTCAGGCTGGAAAAAAACGGACTGATAGAAGCCCAGTATAAAGCCTCCCTTTTAGGTCCCAAAAGAAAATATTTTTCTATTACCCAACAAGGAAAAGAAGAACTGGAACGCTTTCGTAAAAGCTTTCGGGAGCTGGAGCAGGCCGTGGAATGTCTTTTTTCCCGGCAGGATTAAGGAAAAAGAAAACTGAAAAATAAGTAAATTATATAGCAGAGGTGTTTGGACCTTTGTACACGGAAGCTAAGCTTTGCAGTGTGAAAGCCATATACAGGATGGCCTGCACGTTCAGAAAGGAGGCAGAGATTATGTACAGAAAAGCCAGTATCTCAAAAGCAGAAAATAGAAGGACAGAAGAGAAAAACCAGAAGATAAAGGAACGCAATAACCGAAGAGATGCCAGACTCACCAAGGAAAACAAGCTATGGATGACAGAGATAATCTGTTATTTGAGGGAGAAAAGCCTGGAGGAGGGGCGGCTGGAGGACATACGCCAGGATATTACGGATATGTTTTTAGAAGCCCAGGAGCGGGGCGAGACGGCTGAAAAGGTTATGGGAGGAGATTACAAAAGCTTTTGTGAGCAGGTGGTGGAAAGCCTTGGAGAACACCCGGAGATTACCAGAGAAAAACGCAATTTCGGCCTTTTCATTGCCTGGCTGCCTGTGCTGGGGCTTTTTTCTTCCGGCCTATGGGCTCTTTTCGCCTGGCATAGAGGAAGAACATGGGACCTGGAACAAATGGCTGTAACCCTGGTTCCCCTGGTCTTTGAGACGACAGCAGCTTTTTTGGTGAAGCTGGGAACCAGAAACTTTATTCCCATTCCCATGGATTACTGGATCAGGGGAAAACGAAAATATTTCACCTTGCTGTGCGGGCTTCTTTTTCTGACAGGGGAAATATTGTTTTACATAGCAGGCCGGTAGAGGTACAATAAGCATAGCAGATTTTACGAACAAAAGATGGGAGATGGAAAATGTACTACACATGGGATGACTTATTTTGGCTGTTTGTAATCTATTCTTTTCTGGGATGGTGCGCCGGGGTAATAGCCAATGCGCTGCGGAGAAAGCGTTTTATTAACACAGGTTTTTTTAATCTGCCTCTCTGCCCTATATATGGATTTATAGGCATTGGCTACAGTATCTTTTTGCCGGAGTTAAAGCACAGGTTTTTCTTCCTGTTTTTAGGCGGTGCTGTGGTGGCTCTTCTGGCTATTGTGGTGACAGGTGCCCTTTTGGAACATGTTTTTAACCGGAAATGGTGGGATTACAGTCAGGCCAGATTTCAGTTTCAGGGCTATATTACCTATACTCACTTGTTATTTTTTGGTTTGGGGGCCATAGCCTGTATATGGATTTTGAATCCCTTTTTTCTGGATTTGGTTCACTTGCTTCCGGAAAAAGTGGAAGATATTTTAGAAATAGGTTTGGGCATATTGGTATTGGCAGATGGAATCTGCTGTATTGTAACGGTTACCCAGTTTCGCAGGCTGACCATGGGAGCCAGATTCATGGACTATGTCCAGGACATAACAGAGGATTTCGGCAATGCCCTGACCAGAAGGGTTCAGAGACGTATGGCAAAGGCCTATCCAAATCTGCAGGCGGAGACCGTCGGAGTAGGATGGAAGAGGGAAGCGCAAGAAAAAGATGGGCCGGAGAAGGCAGAAAGCCAGGTATTTGCCAAGGGATGCTGTTTCTATAAGCTGGCCGGTTTGTTCTTCCTGGGAGCTTTTCTGGGTGATATAACAGAAACCATTTTCTGCCGGATAACTGCAGGTGTGTGGATGAGCAGGAGCAGTGTGGTCTGGGGGCCTTTTAGTATTGTATGGGGCTTCGGATGTGCTTTCCTTACTGCTTTTCTCTACAGATACAGGGAGAAAAGCGACAGATATGTATTTTTATGTGGAACGGTTTTGGGAGGAGCCTATGAATATTTCTGCAGCGTATTTACAGAAATGGTTTTTGGTACGGTGTTTTGGGATTACAGTGAGATTCCCTTTAACCTTGGCGGCAGAATTAACCTGCTGTACTGTTTCTTCTGGGGAATTGCAGCAGTAATATGGCTGAAAATCCTTTACCCTGTTTTTTCCGGATGGATTGAGAAGCTTCCTGTGAAAGGAGGAAAGATTCTCATATGGACTGCCGTGGTTTTTATGGCCGCAGATATGCTGGTTTCCGCCATGGCTTTATATCGCTATCAGGACAGAGTGGGAAATCCCAGTGCAGATAACAGGCTGGAAATTTTTTTAGACCAACACTTTGACAATGACAAAATAGAAAGAATATATCCCAACGCAAAGCTGGTGGAGGAGGAATAGACGTGAGAGAGAAGGAAAAAACAGAGCTGATGAATCTGTGTATGATATATGACGGAGAGGGTAATGTATTGCTGCAGAACCGGAGAAAAAAGGTTTGGCCAGGCATTACCTTTCCGGGAGGACATGTAGAAAAGGGAGAGTCTCTGGTGCTATCGGTTATCCGGGAAATAAAGGAGGAAACAGGATTGGAAATCCGCAATGTGAAGCTGTGTGGGGTGAAGGAGTGGTTTGATGAAAAGGGAGGACGCTCTATGGTGTTTTTCTACAAAACAGGGGATTTTTCCGGGCACCTTCATTCCTCAGAGGAGGGAGAAGTGTTTTGGGCCCCTTTGGACAGTTTAAAGGAATACAGTCTGGCCAATGATTTTGACAGAAATCTGGAGATGTTCCTTTCGGATAACATCAGCGAGCTTTTCTATGACCCGGAAGAAGACCATGTTTTGAAAGCTTATTAAAAAGTAAAAATAAATATAAAACTAAAATGGTACTTTTTTTCAGAGAGCAGCTTACCGTTAAAAGAACAAGGAGGAGTTTGAGATGAAGGAAACCATAAAAGTAAAAGTAGAGCAGCCCCAATATCTGACGGATACAGGTGTTGTTTTCGGCCAGGTGCCTTCCTGGTGCGGTCATACGGTGGAGAACTTGAAAATGGACATTGTTTTTCCCATGGAAAAGGGGAAGAAGTATCCATGTATTGTCTGGATATGCGGCGGAGCCTGGAAAGAAATGAGTACCGGCGCTCATCTGGCTTATTTAAGCCGTCTGGCTATGGAAGGCTTTGTGGTGGCCAGCGTCCAGTACCGTACCAGCAACCAGGTGATTTTTCCTGCCCAGCTGGAGGATATAAAGGCTGCTGTCCGCTATCTGCGAGCTCACAGTGAGCAGTATTCCATTCAGGAGGATGCCTTTGGCGTTATGGGGGAATCTGCAGGTGCCCATCTGGCGGCTATGACGGCTCTTACCGGAGACAGAAAAGAATGGGATAAGGGCTGGTATCTGGATGAGTCCAGTGCGGTTCAGGCAGCCTGTACCTGGTATCTGCCATCGGATATGGAGAAAATGATAGAGGGTACAGCGGATTACATGAAGGCGGCAGCCCCGGAATCACTTCTCATAGGAGGCAATGCGTCTGTGGATAGAGAAAAGGCCGCCATGGCAAGCCCTGTTTCCTATGTTTCACCTGATGCACCGCCCTTCCTGATGCTCCATGGAACAGAGGACAGGACCGTACCTTTCTCCCAGAGCCAGGCCATGTATGAAAAGCTGGAAGCAGCGGGAGCCCAGGTATCTCTTGTGGCCATAGAGGGAGCAGACCATGCAGATGTACATTTCTTCCAAAAAGAAATATGGGACAGAATTATCTGTTTCTTTCAGGATAAACTGAAATAGGAGGCACAGGAATATGAAAGAATTGTTAGTAGTAGTAGATATGCAGGTGGATTTTGTAAACGGCGTCCTGGGGACAAAAGAGGCAGAGCAGATTGTGGATTCTGTGGTTTGTAAAGTGAAAAAAGCCAGAGAATGTGGAAAAGACATAATCTTTACCCTGGATACCCATGGCCAGGATTATTTGATGAGCCAGGAGGGAAAGAAGCTTCCGGTTCCACATTGTATTAAAGGGACTAAAGGATGGGAGCTGGTACCTGAGCTTGCAGGGCTTGCCAGGAGGGAGGAACTGCTGGAGAAACCTACCTTCGGAAGCATGGAGCTGGCCAGGATGGCCAAGGAGAAAGGCTACGACAACATAGAACTGGTAGGCCTGTGTACAGACATCTGCGTGATTTCCAATGCTTTGCTTTTAAAAGCAGCCCTCTGGGAATCCCAAATCTTAGTGGATGCTTCCTGCTGCGCAGGTGTGACGCCTAAGAGCCACGAGAATGCTCTGGAAGCCATGAAGATGTGCCAGATTCAGGTGGAAGGGGAATAAAAAAGATAAGGCAAAAGAGAATAAGGAGCTGTGGCAGGGAACTTATATGGAAAATAGCTGTATGGATAAATATTTTCCATATAGGTTTTGCGGCAGCTCCTTATTGTTTTATATCTGTGGTTTTAGAAAAGTTATTTCAACAGTAAATAAATCAGCGTCTATGAAAACCTCCAGTCTTCCGCCCTGAAGCTCGGTAAAGCTTTTGGCAATTGCAAGACCCAGGCCGCTGCCCTCTGTATTTCGGGAAGCATCGCCTCTCACGAACCGCTCGGTTATTTCACCGGGACTGAAATCCAATTCTGTGGCAGAGACATTTTTCATTGTGATTTTTACATGATTTTCTGTATCTTCCATAGTGATGTATACCCGGGAATGGGGCATGGCATATTTTGTGATATTTACCAGAAGATTTTCAAAAACCCGATACGTTCTCTGACTGTCCAGGGGAAGAATGATTTTATCCTCCGGAAGCTGCCAGCGGAATACCAAATCCGTGGATTCTATCTTATCCTGAAGCTCCAGCTTTACCTGCTTCAAGAGACTGACAATATCTATGTCCATGATATTCAGGGACACAGTCTTGCTGGTAGCCTTGCTGATTTCGAATAAATCCTCAATGAGAACCTTCAGTCGGTTTGCTTTCTGGTCCAGAATACCAATGTACTTTTCCTGCTCTTCCTGAGTTATGCCCGGCTTTTTCAACAGGTCAACATAAGTGATAATAGCAGTCAGCGGAGTTTTTAAGTCATGGGATACATTGGTAATCAGGTCTGTCTTCATTTTAGTGCTTTTCACTTCTTCGTCCACAGCCTTCTTAAACCCGCTTTGAATTTTGTCTATTTCATCCCGGAAAGGCTCGAAGATACCCAAATCTTCGGGGATAGTTCCGTTCAGATTTCCTTTTGCCAATTCATTGGTGGCAGATAGAAGAAGCTTATATTGCTCCTGGATTTTCCTCACATATTTCCGAAGCAAAAAGAAGAGCGCTACGGAATAAGCCGCCAGGGCGCCAAGGCCCCAGACCCACAGGAGACTGATAAAACCAAGGATAATAAAGTTTATCAGCACCAGCTTCAGCAGGATTCGGGATGCATTGTCCCTCAAATCTATATGGAGAAGGCTGTAGCGAATCTGTTGATACAGGATGCGACAGTTTTTTTTCAGCCAGGGCCAGATTCGGTAGATAAGAACCTTAGTTTTTATATACTCTTTGACTCCTAAGGTGAATATATGCCGGAAGCAGCCTATGGTCCAATAACAAACGGCAAAGATAAGCAGCCAGCCTATAAGTCCCCAGATATACTGCAGTATGGATGCGGCCGTGGCGTTGAAGCCAATGCTGGTCAGCACTGCTTTGATGGATTGCTGGTTCATTACGCTGGGGTCTGCAGTCACTGAGGCGGAAATGCTCAGGATGCAGAGTGCGATGAAACATACAGGTTCAAAAGGCACCTGGAATATTTTTTCGTTTCCTGTCTGCAGAGGCTTAATAAGGGGCAGTAAAAGAGCTGCGGCACAGACAAAGCCCAGCAGGGTGAAAAACAGTATCAGCAGGTTAGCGCCGGCATTGTAATAGCTGTCAGAATTAAAGGTATAAGGCTCCAGATCCATAAAAGAGGCCATAGATTTCTGGGTCATGGCAAAGCAATAGATTCTGTCCTGAGGAGGCTGAAAGTCACCGGAAAAATAATAGTTATTTTTCAATTCTTCGTCAGGCTGGATGCGGGCTGCCTCATTTAGTGCCTGCGTAGTATTATCCTTCTCATGAGAAAGGAAGGTAGTAGATTTGATGTTACCATTTTTTCCGTATTCAATAATAGCTATAAAGGCATAATCACAATCGGATTTCAGCACAGAGTCTTTTTTCATATCCGTTAAAGTTTCGTAGAGAGTAGTACCGTCATCACCTAAGGCACGATTGGTGTCCAGGACAGTTTTTTCCTGACCGTCCAGAACCTCGTATTCAATATAGGAGCGGATTGCAGAGAAACTGTCTGTCCAGTTATCGTACATATTCTGGAAAGTGTCGGCAATCAGGTCTACCGGATCTTCATATTCCTCTGTGTATTCTTCTGTATCGTCGGAGGAGACAGAGGAGGAAGACAGGGCGCCTTCTCCGGACATTGTATCCAAGTCAGTGGACACATAATCCGGAAAGAAAATAGAGAAAGCTTCTGTATCTTTACCCTGCTCCTCTTTATTTTCCTCGCCGTATAACACATAGGTATTTTCTACCAACAGAGAGAGGAAGTCTGTGTCTGCATATTCAATTTCATTTTTTTCGTTTTGCTTTGTAATATAGTGTGGCCTGATAAACATCATGGCCAGCGAAGGCAGCAGTATGACCAGTAAAATAATGACGACTGCCAGCTTATGATAATTTTTCGATTTTGTATCCAACTCCCCACACCACCTTTAAATATTTAGGCTCCTTTGGGTTAATCTCAATTTTTTCCCGGATATTCCGAACATGGACCATAACGGTTTCTGTGTTTACTGCCCTTTCGTTCCATACACGTTCGTAAATTTCATCCGCAGAGAAAACCCGGCCAGGATTCTTGATTAACAACAGGAGAATTTTAAACTCCATGGGAGTCATTTTTACGGGATTGTCGTCTACCTTTACTTCGAAGGTACTTTCATTGACTTCCAGGCCTCCGATGCTGTAAATGTTATCTGTCTGTGCATTTTCTTTTTCCTGAAGTTTTTCCATAAATCTCCGGTAGCGCCTCATCTGGGAATTGACCCGGGCCATCAGCTCCATGGGCGTGAAAGGCTTTGTAACATAGTCGTCAGCTCCGATGTTCAGGCCCATGATTTTATCCACTTCTTCAGACTTTGCGGAAAGCATGATAACCGGAAAATCGTATTTTTCCCTTAGCTTTACCGTCATGGTAATGCCGTCCATCCGGGGCATCATAATGTCCACAATGGCCAGATGAATTTCTTCTTCCTCCAGTACCTTCAGTCCTTCCAGGCCGTCGGCTGCCATAAATACCTGGTAGCCCTGGCTTTTCAGATAAATGCCTACTCCTTCCCGTATATCCTTGTCGTCCTCTACGATTAAAATATGATTCAGTTCCATGGTGTAACTCCTGTCTTCTGTTCTGTTACAGATAATAGTGAAAAATATTAAAAAGTGACGGGTGAAAAAACGAAAGAATTTCTTAATTTACTGCGGCTAGTGGGGGTTCCTTTTTCTGTTCAGCCAAGAATTCACAGTAAAAGGAACCCCCACTAGCCCCTATTTTCTTATTGGAAGAATTTTTTCAGGTTGTCCATGCGGGTGGTCATGGAGGCCAGGAGGGCATCCAGGATGGTAAGGGCGGCCATGGATTCTACCACTACCACGGCACGAGGGGGGATGATGGGGTCATGGCGGCCTTTGATTTGGATTTGGATTTCTTCGCCCTGACGGGTTATGGTTTTTTGGGGGGCGGCAATGGAGGGGGTGGGCTTGAAGGCGGCTCTGAAGATGATAGGAGCGCCGTCGCTGATTCCTCCGGTGATACCGCCGGAATGATTGGTCTCTTTTTGAATATTGCCTTGCTGGTCTATATAGTAGGCGTCGTTGTTTTCCAGGCCGGTGGAGGAAGCGGCTTTCATACCGCTGCCAAGTTCAAAGCCTTTTACGGCTCCGATGGAAAAAATGGCCTTGGCCAGGCTGGCATCCAGCTTGTCGAAGGCAGGCTCTCCCAGGCCAGAGGGAACGCCGGTGATAACACATTCTATTATGCCGCCGCAGGAGTTGGTTTCTTTCATACACTGGGCCAGGTATTCCTGTGCTTGGGCAGCTGCCTGAGCATCGGGCATGTAAAGGGGATTGCGGAAAATTTCTTCTGCATCAAAGCGGTCTGACTCTATTTTTACAGGACCAATCTGGCAGGTATAGGTCAGGAAAGCAATCCCCAGCTCTTTCAGGATTTTACAGGCAATGGCTCCTGCGGCCACCCGGCCTATGGTCTCTCTTCCTGAAGAGCGTCCGCCGCCTCTGTAATCCCGAAAACCATATTTTCTGTCATAATTTAAGTCTGCATGTCCGGGACGGTAATAATTAGCGATTTCGCTGTAATCCCTGGAGCGCTGGTCTGTGTTGGGAACCAGCAGGGAAATGGGAGTGCCGGTAGTTTTTCCCTGGAAGATTCCGGAAAGAATCTGAACCTGGTCAGCCTCCTGCCTCTGGGTAGTAAATTTAGACTGCCCCGGTTTTCTTCTGTCCAGAAATTTCTGGATGTCTTCTTCACAAAGATCCAGACCGGCAGGACATCCGTCTATGACTACGCCGATTGCTTTTCCATGGGATTCGCCCCAGGTGGAAATGCGGAATATATTGCCAAAAGTAGAACCATTCATAATATGACCTCCCAATTAGTTTACATAATGTATGATTGCTTTCATTAAGAAAGCATGCTGTATAGAATGACTGCCCCTAAGCCCTGGACTATGAGAATAGCCGGGAGCCCCAGGACGAATTTCTGATGCTGGGTTTTGTGCCGGAAAAAGCGCATACCCAGTATTGCGCCCAGAGAGCCGCCGCAGACGGCAATTCCCAGAAGAGTTTTTTCTGAAATTCGCCACTGGTTTGTCTTGGCCTTATATTTATCTACGCCGAAGCAGATAAAAGCCAGAATATTTACTGCGGCCAGGTACATAAGAATATTTTTTACGGATATAAGCAAAATGAACACTCCTTTGTAAAACTGGTTTAAACAGGAATCGGGGTGGGGATACGGATTTCCCCTGCCAGGCTTTGGTAAAAGGCCTCTTCCAGCCTTTTTCTGTCCCAACCTCTGCCCAGAAGCCACATTAGTTTTGTCACTAAAGCTTCTGTACTCATGTCATAGGCCTGAAACACGCCTGCTTCCAATGCCATTCGTCCTGTTTCGTACAGGGTTAAATCACTTCCCTCATAGGGACACTGGCTTTTAACGGCTACCAGCATTCCTTTGTCTATGACATACTTCAAATCAGCCATAACTTCTTGGGATAAGGTAGGGACGCCTCCTAACCCAAAAGCTTCGATAACCAGTCCCCGATAGCCCTGTTGATACAGAAAATGAAAAATTTTACCGTCAAAGCCAGGAACCAGCTTGATAAGGAATACCTTTTCCTCCAAGGCTGTTTCTAAACTGCAGGGGCCTTTTGGAACCGGAATATAGCCGGGCTGTAAATCAAGACCTCTGGAATTGATTTCACCTACATAAGGGTAATTGATACTTTCAAAGGCATGAAAGCTGGTGGTACGGACTTTCGAGGCCCTGGTACCCAGAATTACTTTTCTGTTAAACGCCAGAAATACTCCGGGAATCTGACTTCCTGCCATGTGAATGGCACAGCGGCAGTTCTCCACTGCATCAGCCAGAGGATTGAGAATGGATAACTGGCTTCCTGTAATCACCACAGGTATGGGGAGATTGGGAAGCATAAAGGACAAGGCGGAAGCCGTGTAGGCCATGGTATCTGTGCCGTGGAAGATTACCATACCCTGATACTTTGTACAGTTTTCATATATGGTTCGGGCAATTTCCTGCCAATGTGCAGGCTGAATATTTGCACTGTCCAGTTGGAAAAGCTCCAGGAAATCCACCTCATATAATCCGGTGATATGGGATATGTGAGAGAGGATTTCCTTACCGGACAGGCCCGGTAAAAGTCCTTTGTCATCCTGGACACAAGCCAGGGTTCCTCCTGTAGTGATAATCAACAGTTTCTTTTTCTTCAATAAAGTCTACCTCTGTTTTCATTGATATTAAATTTCTTCGATATTAAATTTCTTCCCAGCGGCCGGAAGCTCCGCAGGGCAGCACCAGCCCTGATTCCGTCACAGGAAGGCCGATTTCCTGGGATTCCACTCTGCCGTGGAATTTTTTTAGCTCTGTTGAAAGCATATAAGTCAGCACTGCAGGGGCAAGTCCTGTGGTGTAGGAATTTAACAGGAAGAAAAGAGGGCGGTCCGATAGAATCCGGGTACAAAGCTGTATCAAAGAATAAATGTTGTCCTCAATCTTCCAAATCTCCCCTTTGGGACCTCTGCCGTAAGAGGGCGGGTCCATAATAATTGCATCATAGGTGTTTCCACGGCGGATTTCCCGCTCTACAAATTTTACACAGTCATCTACCAGCCACCGGATAGGGGCGTCTTTAAGACCGGAGGACAGAGCGTTTTCTCTGGCCCAGGTCACCATGCCTTTAGAAGCGTCTACATGAGTAACGCTGGCTCCTGCAGCTGCGGCAGCCAGGGTGGCTCCTCCGGTGTAAGCGAAAAGGTTCAACACCTTTACCGGACGGCCTGCCTGGCGGATTTTCTCAGAAAACCAATCCCAGTTTACCGCCTGCTCCGGGAAAAGCCCCGTATGCTTGAAGCTGAAAGGCTTCAGGTTAAAGGTAAGATTCCGGTACCGGATGGTCCATTGCTCAGGAAGGTCAAAAAACTCCCACTCTCCGCCCCCTTTTTTGCTCCGGTGGTAATGCCCGTTCATCTCCTTCCAGCCTTTATGGCTCTTAGGTGTGTTCCATATGACCTGAGGGTCGGGACGCACCAGAAGATAGTCTCCCCAGCGCTCCAGCTTTTCACCCTGGGAGGTATCTATTATTTCATAGTCTTTCCATTTATCTGCAATCCACATAGAAAAATTCCTTTCTGCTAAATTTATCAGACCAGCGGCTGCGAAATTTTGCCGCTGACAAGTGCCCGGGGACTGCCTGATTGCTGTCGTTGCACAACTGCTGCAATCCCGGTGGGTTTTCAAACCACATTTAGTATAACAGAAGGAAATTACAGGAGCAACAGCAAGATTGCGAAACCCGGTGGTAAAGCCCTGGCACTGCACATATCTGTCCCAACCTCTGCATAGACTGTCATAGCAGATAGGTCCCGCAGGGGAGGTGCCACATGTATGAGACATTAAGAGAAAAGGAGCTGTGTGAAAGCCTGGGTACGGATTCTCGGCAGGGGCTTTCTCAGAAGGAGGCGGAAGCTCGCCTGGAGCGAGACGGAAAGAATGTCCTGAAAAAGGAGAGGGAACGGACGCTGTGGGATATGGTTCAGGAACAGCTAAATGAGCCTATGATTTTGATTTTATTTTTGGCAGCGGCCATTTCCATGCTTTTGGGAGAATTCAGCGACACAGGAATTATCCTGGCTGTTATTGCACTGAATACAACAGTGGGAGTGATACAGGAGGGAAAAGCAGCTAAAGCCATGGAAGCCCTTCGGAAGATAACTGCTCCCATGGCTGTGGTGAAACGGGATGGAGTTTATAAGAAGATTCCTGCTTCACGTTTGGTCAAAGGGGATTTAGTGAAGGTTCAGGCAGGGGATCAGATTCCGGCGGACATCAGGGTTTTGAGATGCCAGGGTCTGGAAGCCGATGAATCTGCCCTTACAGGCGAATCCCTCTCCGTAAATAAAACTGCCCAGCCTATGCCAGAAGATCTTCCTATGGCAGAAAAACGGAATATGCTTTATATGTCCACAGAAGTGATGAAAGGAAGCGGAGAGGGACTGGTTACGGCGGTGGCTATGGATACGGAAATAGGGAAAATTGCCGGTATGATTCAGGAGGTTTCTCCGGAAAAAACACCTTTGCAAAAGCGTTTGGGAGACTTGGGGAAAATACTAAGTATTATCGCTGTGGCCTTGTGCCTGGGATTATTTCTCATTGGAATTCTCCAGCACAGAAATTTGCTCCACATGCTTTTATTATCTATTTCACTGGCAGTAGCCGCCATTCCGGAAGGGCTTCCGGCAGTTGTAACGATTGTGCTGGCCCTGGGAGTGGCCAGAATGGTCAAGGTAAATACCATTATCCGAAAGCTGCCTGCCGTAGAAACCCTGGGCTCTGTGGGCGTAGTCTGTTCTGACAAAACAGGGACTCTTACAGAGAATAAAATGAAGGTGGTGCAGCTTTATGGGGGAGATACACTGCTTCCAGCGTCTAAAGTGAGAAAAAGAGAGTTTCCGAGACTAGTTGAGGGATTCCTTCTCTGCAACAACAGTCTTCTGGGAAAGCAGGAAATCGGGGATGCTACAGAACTGGCCCTTCTCCATATGGGGAAGGAAATGGGGTATGACAGGGAAAGACTTGTAAGCCAATATCCCAGAACCTTTGAAATTCCCTTTGACTCAGAAAAAAAATATATGGCTACCGTACATAAGGACAGCGGCCACGAGACAGTCTACGTGAAGGGAGCCTGCGATTACATTCTGGATTGTTGTACCCGGGTTCAGCTTAGGGACAAAATTGAGTCTATGACTCAGGCCAGAAAAATGAAAATCCGCATGGCTATGGAGAGCATGGCCAAAGACGGACTGCGTATTCTGGCCCTGGCGTATCGGGAGAGAGCCGGGGAAAAGAAAAAATCAGCCCTGACAGAAAATCTTGTTTTTGCCGGTATGG
>CABSEJ010000031.1 GCA_902476765.1 uncultured Blautia sp. | reverse complement strand
CTTTTATTATGCCTTAAAAGCGAAAAAATAGTTTGTTATAGTGTGCCTGATAATACGTATGGAAACAGAAATATCAGAACTAACTAAAACTTGTTTATATAATTTTATATATAAAATATACGACAATAAACATGATTTAGATAAAAACTAGTAAAAATCAATATTGTATTTTTCTAAAATACTTGCTATTATTAGGTATAAATGTTTATATAATAATTTATTGAGGAATGGTTTTGGTTATGAAAGTGAGTATTAAGGATATAAGCAAAAGAACGGGATTCTCGCCGGCCACCATTTCTAATGCCTTGAACCATAAAAAAGGCGTCAGTGAAGAGACTTCAGCAGAAGTGTTTCGAGTTGCAAAAGAAATGGGTTACATCAGCGAATCTAAAATCATGAAGGTAAAATTGGTTATTTTTAAAAGGAATGGTATGATTATCGACGATACCCCCTTTTTTTCCTTGATGATAGACGGAATTGAGAAAGAATGCCGGGCCGCAGGCATGGAGATGGTATTGTATTATCTGAATAAGGATGATATAACTTATGAGGAACAGGTACAGTGGATTATCCATGATGCTTCTTCAGCAGTGATATTGCTGGGGACCGAGTTGATGGAAGAGGATGTGGAGCTTTATAAAAGCGCTACCTGTCCTTTTTTAATGCTGGATTACTGGGCGTGGGATATGTCCTTTAACGGAGTATTGATTAACAATGCAGATTCAGCCAGAGTAGCGGTGGAATATCTGATTCGAAAGGGACATAAGGAAATTGGATATTTGAGAGGAAGTTATCGCATCAAAGCCTTTCGTTCCAGAGAAGTAGGATACGGAAGGGCCATGCAGAAAAGTATGCTTCCGGTGAAAAAGGAGTATACAGTAACCTTATCTACGACTATGAACGGAGCTTACCGGGATATGCTGGATTATCTGCAAGATGCACCTAAACTGCCTACAGCTTATTTTGCAGACAATGATATGATTGCCCTGGGCGCTATGAAAGCCCTGCAGGAAATGGGAATCCGGGTACCGGAGGATGTGTCCATTGTGGGCTTTGATGATTTACCTTTCAGCGAAATTTCAAATCCCTCCCTGACTACTCTGCGGGTTCCTAAACAGGAGATGGGAAGACTGGCGGTGAAAAAGCTGGTGGAAGTTATCAATGAGGATGTGAAGGTAAAGACTAAGACACAGGTCTGCACTACTTTTATAGAAAGACACAGCGTAAAGGAGATAAAAATCTAAAAGATAAAAGAGAGAAAGAGACAGAAACGGAAGAAAATAAATAAGGAAAATCGGAAAAAGACCTTTGGGATAGCGCAATATCCCTTAGGTCTTTTTTTGCGCAGAAAAGGATGAATGTAAATATAGGCTATTCTATTTGAGAAAGATAAGAGCATAGAGAAATGGGGGGATTATGAAAATTTTATATAAAAATTTATCGCAGTAATTTTGTTTTACAAAAAGTTGAGAGTGAATTTTTATATAAATATTTATATAAAATATATTGCGATTATAGATTAAAGCTGAAAACAGGAGAAAATATTGTGAAAAATGCATAATAATGGCGGTGTAAAAATAGATAAATGTGCAAAAAGTAAAAATAAACTTGAAATATATATAAACAAATGCTAAAATAAATTTAAATCAAGGCGAAAAATATTTATAAAAAATCTAAGAATATAAAAATATTTTTTGCGAGCGGATTTAAAAATATTATAAATAATTTAAAGGAGGATTTAGGTATGAAGGCAAAGAAAATCACAGCCCTGGCATTAGCTTCTATCATGGTAGTGTCAACAGCACTTACTGGATGTGGAGGCGGAAGCGGAAGTGGCGACGGAGGAAGCAGCAGTAGCGGAAGCAGCGGAGATGTGACGGAAGTTACATTCTGGACCTTAAATACAAAACAAGGTGCAGTAGACCCTATCGTTGAGGCTTTTAATGAAAGCCACGATGACATAAAAGTAACACCTTCTTACTATGATACTGATGGACAGAAGGATGCCTGTAAAGTGGCTGCTTCATCAAAAACCCTACCCAATATGTGGTTTAACTGGGGTGGTAGCTTAGGAAGCTTTTATGTGGACAACGGATTAACCTATGATTTGACTGCATATGCAGAGGAAAATAATTGGGCAGAAAAGTTCAATTCAAATGCTCTAAATTTATGTACTTTTGATGGAAAGGTTTCTGGTTATCCGGTAAGTTATAATGTTTTAGGCATTTATTACAGAAAAGATATTTTTGAACAGTACGGGCTTGAAGTTCCTACAACTTTTGAAGAATTTGAGCAGGTGTGTGCAACTTTGAAAGAGAACGGAGTGACTCCTATTAGTACTGGTGGATTATATGGATGGCATACTATGCGGTTTTTGGAACTGTTAATTGAGCATTATGCCGGCTCAGAACTTCATGACAAGATGAATACATTTGATGAAAGCTGGGATAATGATGCGGTTGCACAGGCCTTTGAAAAATATCAAGAGTTTGTAGATAAAGGGTATTTCCCAGACGGATTTTTAACACAGGACCCCAATGATACATTGATTGCTATGGCAAATGGACAGTGTGCAATGGATGTTCAGGGACAGTGGCAAGATGGAAAAATTCTTCAGGAAGAACAGGACATTAACAATTATGGTGTGTTTGCTTTCCCAAGTGGTGATACTAACAGAATGTCTTCTTTCTCAGAAATGATACAGTTTAATGCAGATAATACTGATGAGGAGTTGCAGGCTTGTATAGAGTTTGTTGATTATTATCAGAGTCAGGAAAATGTAGACCAGTACTCAGAATACTATAACCAGCCAATACCGACAGCAGACCCAGAGATGCCAGAAAACCAGCCAAATATACCGACGATGATTGATTTGGGTAAAGAAAATGGCACATTTACTATTACAGACCAGGCACTTCCTACAGAGGTAGCAGATGTATTATTTAACTGTCAGGATGCGGTTGCAAATGGCCAGATGGACCCAGCAGATGCAGGAGCAGAAATCCAGAAGGCCATTGAGGATTATAATTCCAAATAATCCGTATATTTATGAGTGATTAAACAGACAAAAATACTAGAGCGGGCGTGTGTTTGGCCCGCTTTAGTAAATTAAGTGCAGTGTTATTTGCTTAATGGGAGTGAAATTATGAATAAAAAGAAAAAAAATATGGCAAAAACAGATAAAGTAGTTTGGTTATTCTTGCTTCCGGCAGGGATAATATATCTTTCTGTTATTGTTGTTCCTGTTTTTTATTCCTTTTTTATTAGCCTTTTCAAATGGAATGGAATTGGTGAAAGAACCTTTGTAGGTATTCAAAATTATGTTAATTTATTTAAACAGGATGAAACATTCCATACAGCTATTATTAACAATTTGATTTGGATTGTTCTTACAATTTTTGTAACCATGACAGTGGCTTTAGCCTTTGCTGTAATACTAAATAAACAATTCAGAGGAAGAACATTTTTTAGAGGATTTTTTTATTTCCCATGTGTAATTGCGCCTATTGCGGTAGCTATTATTTGGAGATGGATTTATAACCCGAATATGGGGTTTATCAACCAGTTTTTTCAGGCTATTGGTATAGATTTTTCTCAGCAGTGGATTTCTGACCCGAAAGTGAGCTTATATGCTGTTTTTGCTGCAGCCTTGTGGCAAGCTATCGGACAGCCTATGATTCTGTTTTTGGCAGGTTTGCAGGCTATTTCTCCAGATGTTTTAGAAGCTGCCACCATTGATGGGGCCAATGGGATTAAGAAATTTTTCTTGGTAACAATTCCATTATTAAAGGATACGTTTGTCATAGTAATCGCAACGCTTATAGTAGCGGCTATGAAAGTATATGATGTTGTTCAAGGCCTTACAGGCGGCGGACCTAATGATTCTACACAAATGCTTTCTACATATATGTATTCCCAAGTGTTCCAGTATAACAATGTAGGGTATGGAACGGCTGTGGCTTGTATTATGGTTCTAATGATGCTAGTGGTTATTGTACCTTATGTTTCCTTTACAGCAAAAGAAGATTAAACAGGAGGGAAAATTATGGAAGGTAAAACAAAAAAGATAACAAAGAAGGTTTTATTATATATTATTTTAATCCTCCTGGCGATAATATGGGTAGTTCCTATGTTTACGCTGGTGGCAACAGCGGTAAAGAGTAAGGCCGATTTTTATAGTGGTATTAGTTTGTTTAGTATGCCTGAAAATATTGCATGGGACAACTTTACAAATGCGATTACCAAAGGCAGGCTGCTGACATACATGAAAAATGATTTGATTGTGTCGTGTTTAAAAGTACCTTTAGGAATCTTTGTGGAAGCTTTGGCGGCTTTTGCTCTTACCAGATTGAAATTAAAACATAAAACAGGAATATTTATTTTCTTCTTGATTGGCATGATGCTTCCTATGCAGACGGCTCTGGTTCCTATTAATGTAATTTATAGCAAATTGGGGCTTCTGAATACTTATTTTGGTCTGTTTTATGTATATATTGGTTTTGGTATATCTTTTGGTATTTTGATTCTCCGGGGATTTTTCCAAAGGATATTGACGAAGCTGCTTATATAGACGGATGTAATAAATGGCAGCTTTTCTATAAAATTATACTCCCAGTGGCCAAGCCGGCAGTAGCGACTCTGGTTATTACAGACTTTTTATCTACTTGGAATGAATATCTGCTGGCCAGTGTAATCATCAATGATAACACAATGAAAACAGTGCCTGTAGGTATTATGACTTTTGTAGGAGAGCATGGTACAGATTACGGTTATCTCTGTGCTGGTGTTCTGCTTTCAGTGATTCCGGTACTGATTGTTTATTTGGTTTTCCAGCGCCACTTTGTAGAAGGTATGGCTGGTGCAGTTAAGAGCTGAGAAAAGAAAGATTGCGAGGTAATGATATGGACAGTTTAAAGTACAACACACAAGTGGAAAAATGGGATGTTTTTGAGGTGGAAGTAAAAGGGAAGACAGATAAAAATCCTTTTACAGACTATCAGATTCAGGGGGTGTTTACGGGAAAAAATGAGACGGTCACAGTAGATGGATTTTATAACGGAAATGGAATCTATAAAGTACGGTTCATGCCGTCCTTTGAAGGAGACTACAAATTTCAGGTGACTGGCAGTTTTTCAGAGGAAAATTACGCAGGGAACTTCAAAGTTACTCCTGCATCTTCGGAAAATCACGGCCCTGTAAGAGTAGCAAATACTTGGCATTTTGCTTATGAGGACGGTACTCCCTATTATTCTATAGGAACCACCTGTTATGTGTGGGACCTGCAGTCGGATGAACGGATTGCCCAGACACTGGAAACTTTAAAAAATAGTGCGTTTAATAAAATACGTTTCTGTGTATTCCCAAAACACTATGACTACAATTTAGGAGAGCCCAGGTCTTATCCATATGAAGGAACTCCTGTGGACTCCAGTGTTCTGACAAAAGAAAATTTTCTGGAATATACAGGAAAAACAGAGGGGAATCATTGGGATTTTACCAGATTCCATGTGGAACATTTCCAGCATATTGAGAAATGTATTCTTGCTTTGCGGGATATGGGAATAGAGGCTGATTTGATTGTCATGCATCCTTATGACCGCTGGGGATTTTCGCAAATGACAAAAGAGCAGGATGCTCTTTACTGGAAATATGTGATTGCCAGATTCGCAGCCTACCGGAATATCTGGTGGTCTTTGGCTAATGAATATGATTTATTTGAGCATAAGACAGTGGAAGACTGGGAAGGCTATGCAAAAATTATCTGTGAAAAGGACCCGTATAATCATCTTCGCTCTATCCACAACTGCCGTCCTTTTTATGACCATAACCGCCCTTGGATTACCCACTGTAGCATTCAGCGGCAGGATACTTATAAATCTGCAGAACTGGTAAACGTGTGGAGAGAAAAGTACAGAAAACCAGTAGTGCTGGATGAAATTGCTTATGAAGGAAATATTCAACATGGATGGGGCAATATTACAGGTGAGGAAATGCTGCGGCGTTTCTGGGAAGCTGTGTGCAGAGGGGGTTATCCGGGCCACGGAGAAACCTATATGAATGAAGACGATATTTTATGGTGGTCTCATGGTGGTGTTCTTCACGGAGAAAGCCATAAACGTTTTCAATTTCTGTACGATATTATGTGTCAGACACCAGGTATCGGCCTGAGACCCTATGAAAACTGCCGATGGGATGAGGTATGTGCAGTGCCAGAAGCGACAACTCAGCAAATGAAAGGGGTAAAGGATTACTATTTAATTTATTACAGCTTTATGCAGCCCTCTTTCCGGGAATACCATTTTGACGACGAGACAGAGTTTGAGGTAAGGGTGATAGATACCTGGAATATGACCATAGAAGACAGGGGAGTAGTGAAGGGGAAATTTAAGGTAGAACTGCCTGGAAAACCCTACATGGCTGTACAGATTCGAAAAGTTCAGTAGAAATCGGGGTGAGACGGTGAAGGTAAATATCAGAAAAATATCCGAAAGAACAGGGTTTTCCCCGGCTACGGTATCCAATGCCCTAAACCACAAACGGGGTGTAAATAAAAATACCGCAGCGGAAATCCTGAAAACAGCCAAAGAAATGGGATATGTGATGGAATCTGGAATTACCAAAATAAAGTTGGTGATTTACAGGGATAGAGGCCTGATTGTGGGAGATACGCCATTTTTTGCTCTGGTTGTAGACGGATTTGAAAAGGCTTGCAGAGAAGCAGGATATGAGATGGTATTGTTTTATTTAGACCGTCGCTCAGAAGATTACGGCAAACAGGTGGAGAATCTGCTGCTGGACAATTCTACAGCCATTGTTTTGTATGGTTCAGAACTTACTGACGATGAGGCGGCGGTTTTCAGAAAAGCCAAAACACCCTTTTTGGTGTTGGATTATTGGAATCATGATATGTCCTTTAACGGGGTTTTTATCAATAATGCAGATGCGGCCAGGATGGCTGGGGAGTACCTGATAAAAAAAGGCCATACTAAAATAGGGTATCTCAGAGGGAATTACAGAATAAAAGCCTTTGGCTCCAGGTATGTGGGCCTGCAGATTGCATTGAGCAAGCATGGGCTGGAAATGCGTCCGGAATATGTAGTCACCCTGCCGGTGACTATGGAGGAGGCTTATCAGGAAATGCTGCACTATCTGAAATCTAATCCGAAACTGCCTACCGCATTTTTTGCAGACAATGACAATATGGCGCTGGGAGCCATGCAGGCTTTAAAGGAAGCAGGGTTCCGGGTGCCTCAGGATGTATCCCTTATCGGCTTTGATGATTTGCCTTTTTGTGAAATTGCCGTGCCCAGACTTACCAGCCTGAGAGTACCAAAACAGGAAATGGGAAGACTGGCCGTCAGAGAAATTGTAGATATGATTCAGGGAAAAAATATGACCAAAACCAAGATACAGATATGTACAGAGTTTATGGAAAGAGACAGCGTATGGGATTTAAATGGGAGGTAGATAGACCATGAAGACAATCAAATTAGGCTTTGCGCCCACCAGGAGAAGTATTTTCAGCGCTCCGGACGCAATCAAATATGCCAATCTCACAAGAGAAAGACTGAACCAGTTAGGGGTCAGCTATGTAGATATTACAGATATAAATCAGGAAGGCCTGCTGTACAGTGAGCAGGACAGAATAAAGATAGCGGAAAAGTTTAAGGCAGAAAAGATTGACGGGCTTTTCTTCCCACACGGAAATTTTGGAACAGAATATGAATGTGCCAGACTGGCAAAGGAGCTGCAGGTTCCGGTACTTTTGTGGGGGCCCAGAGATGAGAGACCGGATGAAAAGGGTATCCGTTTAAGAGACAGCCAGTGCGGACTTTTTGCTACAGGGAAGGTGCTGCGGAGATTCCAGGTTCCCTTTACCTATATGACGAATTGCCGCCTGGAGGATGAGGCTTTTGAGAGAGGAATCAGGGATTTCCTGGCTGTATGTAATGTGGTGAAGGTATTCCGCTCCACCAGGATTCTGCAGATTGGTCCAAGACCCTTTGATTTCTGGAGTACCATGTGCAATGAGGGAGAATTGCTGGAAAAATTCAATATCCAGCTGGCCCCCGTACCTATTCCGGAGCTGACCGCCCAGATGAGGAAGGCAAAGGAAGAAAAGACAGAAGTGGAAGCAGTAATCCGGTATTGCAGAGAAAATATGAAGATTGAAGTCAAGGATGGGGAACTGGAGAATGTGGCGGCTCTTAAAGTAGCCATGAAAGCTTTGGCAGACCAGTATGGATGTAATGCCATTGCTATTCAGTGCTGGAATGCTCTCCAGGGAGAAATCGGCATTATGCCCTGTGCAGCCAACTCTCTTTTAAATGAGGAGGGGCTTCCGGTAGTGTGCGAGACGGATATTCATGGAGCTATCACCGCAGTTATGGCAGAAGCAGCAGGCATGGATGAAAGCAGAACCTTCTTTGCAGACTGGACAGTGCGCCATCCGGACAACGAAAACGGGGAATTGTTGCAGCACTGCGGCCCCTGGCCTATTTCCGTGGCAAAGGAAAAACCATCCATCGGTTATCCTCTGGCTTTTGACTATCCGGGAGCAGTGGAGGCAGAGGCGAAACACGGACCCATGACACTGTGCCGTTTTGACGGAGATAACGGAGAGTATTCCCTTCTTCTGGGACATGCCACTGGAATCGACGGTCCTTACACCAAGGGAACCTATGTGTGGGTGGAAGTAGAAAATCTTAAAAGACTGGAAGCAAAGCTGGTGGAAGGCCCTTACATTCATCACTGTGTGGGAATTCATAAAGATGTGGTGCCGGTATTATATGAGGCATGCAAATACATAGGAATTAAGCCGGATTTATACGACCCGATTGAAGAAGATGTGAAAGCATATTTAAGAGGTGAGTGAGTATGGAAAATTTAAAGGCAAAGGCTTTTGATTTACGAAAAGATGTAGTAGATATGATTATTGCCGGAAAGGGAGGCCATATCGGAGGAGATATGAGCGTTATGGAAATTCTGGTGAGCTTGTACTTCTGTCAGATGAAAGTATCTCCGGAAAATCCGGATGACCCGGACAGAGACCGGTTTGTTCTCAGCAAGGGACATTCTGTGGAAGCCTATTATGCAGTGCTGGCAGCCAGAGGCTTTCTGGATATTCAGGATGTGATTCAGAATTTTTCCAAATTCGGTTCCAAGTATATCGGACATCCTAACAATAAGCTGCCGGGTATCGAGATGAATTCCGGGTCCCTGGGACATGGGCTGCCTGTTTGTGTAGGTATGGCATTGGCCGGGAAAAAGGATGGCAAAGATTACAGGGTTTATACCGTTATGGGAGACGGGGAACTGGCGGAAGGCTCTGTGTGGGAAGGCTTTATGGCAGGCCATCAGTATAAGCTGGATAATCTTTGTGCAGTAATTGACAGGAACCGGCTTCAGATTTCCGGAAATACAGAAGACGTTATGGGTCATGATGATTTAGGAGAGAGAATCCGCTCCTTTGGCTGGCATGTAATTGAGGTAAAGGATGGAAATGATATAGACCAGCTGAATCAGGCATTCCAGGAAGCCAAGGCTGTAAAGGGACAGCCTACGGCAATCATTGCAGATACAGTGAAGGGCTGCGGCTCTCCTGTTATGGAAAATAAGGCTAACTGGCACCACAAAGTTCCTACCCAGGAAGAATATCAACAGATTATCAAGGATTTTGCAGCAAGGAAGGAGGCTGTTCTTCATGAATAAAATTCCAAACAGACAGGCTATCTGTAATGTACTTATGGAAAAGGCCGGGGAAGATAAGGATATTATGGTATTGTGCAGCGATTCCAGAGGCTCTGCCTCATTGGCTCCTTTTGCAGAAGCCTTTCCGGAGCAGTTTGTGGAGACAGGTATCGCAGAACAGAATTTGGTGAGCATTTCTGCCGGACTGGCAAAATGCGGAAAGAAGCCTTTTGCAGCTTCTCCTGCCTGCTTCCTCTCTACCAGAAGCTATGAACAGGCTAAGATTGATGTGGCCTACTCCAACACGAATGTAACCTTGATTGGTATCAGCGGCGGAATCAGTTATGGAGCCCTGGGTATGAGTCATCACTCCGCCCAGGATATTGCAGCCATGTCCGCCATCCCCAATATGAGAGTTTATCTTCCCAGCGACCGCCATCAGACAAAGCGCCTGGTGGAAGCTCTTCTTCAGGATGAAAAACCTGCTTATGTGCGGGTAGGAAGAAACCCGGTGGAGGATATTTATACAGAGGACAATTGTCCTTTTGAAATGGATAAGGCTACCCTGCTGACAGAAGGACAGGATATTGCCATTATTGCCTGCGGGGAAATGGTAAAGCCTGCCTTAGAAGCGGCAGAAATACTGAAAGAAAAAGGAATTTCAGCTACTGTTTTGGATATGTACTGTGT
Organism: uncultured Blautia sp.; assembly: GCA_902476765.1. GTDB lineage: Bacteria > Bacillota > Clostridia > Lachnospirales > Lachnospiraceae > Blautia. The sequence continues at coordinate 12,708 of CABSEJ010000031.1, read as the reverse complement.
AAAGCCTCTGGATGAGGAAGCGGTGATAAAAGCAGCAAAAAGCGCCAAAGCAGTCATCACAGCAGAGGAACATGCTCCTTTTGGAGGTCTTGGTTCTATGGTTTCCCAGGTGGTTTCTGCAAGCTGTCCGAAGACAGTCGTAAACCTGTCTCTGCCAGATGCACCTGTGATTACCGGAACCTCTAAGGAAGTGTTTGACTACTACGGCCTTAACGGAGAGGGAATTGCTAAGAAAGCAATGGAGCTGATATAAATGGGAAAATATATAATAGGTATAGACCAAAGCACTCAAGGCACCAAGTCCCTGCTGTTTGATGAAAACGGAGAGCTTTTGGCAAGGGCGGATTTACCTCACCGGCAAATCGTCAATGAAAAGGGATGGGTGGAGCACGATCCGGAAGAGTTCTACAGAAATGTGATACAAACCGTGAGAAACGTGGTAGAAAAAGCCGGAATTTCAAAAGAAGAGATTGTAGGGGCAGGCATCAGCAACCAGCGGGAAACCGCCTTGTCCTGGAACAGGGAAGGAAGACCTGTGTACAATGCTATTGTGTGGCAGTGCGCCAGGGGAGAAGCCATATGCCAGAGATTAAAGGTCCATGAGGCTATGATAAAAGAAAGGACAGGTCTTCAGCTGTCTCCTTACTTTTCTGCCGCAAAGCTGGCCTGGATTCAGGAAAATGTAGAAGAAGCCAGGGAACTGGCAGCAAAAGGGCTGCTGCGGTGCGGTACAGTTGATAGCTTCCTGGTATACCGCCTTACAGGAGGAAAAGTATACCGGACAGATTACTCCAATGCTTCCAGGACACAGCTCTTCAATATCAGCACCCTGTCCTGGGATGAGGAAATTTGCGCTTTGTTTGGGATTTCTCCTAAGCTTCTGCCGGAAGTTACAGATTCTGACGGCTATTATGGAGAGACAGATTTCGAAGGGTTTCTGGAACGTCCCATCCCCATACATGGAGTGCTGGGAGATTCCCACGGGGCTCTTTTTGGACAGGGATGTCTGGAAAAGGGCATGGTGAAAGCTACTTATGGTACCGGCTCTTCTGTGATGATGAATGTAGGAGAGCAGCCGGTATTCAGCCAGCACGGGGTAGTCTCCTCTCTGGCTTGGGGGATGAACGGCAAGGTTCATTATGTGCTGGAAGGCAATATTAACTATACGGGAGCTGTCATTACCTGGCTGGAAAAGGATTTAAAGCTTATTGCATCTGCCGGTGAGACAGAGGAGTTAGCCAAAAAGGCGGCGCCGGAAGACCATACTTATCTGGTGCCGGCTTTTACCGGACTGGGGGCGCCTTACTGGGACAGCGGTGCGGAAGGGATTTTGTACGGTATTACCAGAACCACAGGAAAGGCAGAAGTGGTCCGTGCTGCCCTGGATTGTATTGCTTATCAGATTACCGATATAATCAGGGTTATGGAGGCGGATTCCGGTATACCAATCCGTGCGCTCCGTGCTGACGGAGGCCCTACCAGAAATGAGTATCTCATGCAGTTTCAGAGTGACATAGGAAGGATTCCTATACAGGTGCCAAAAGCAGAGGAATTGTCCGGCATCGGAGCAGCCTATGCGGCAGGTTTGGGTCTGGGCCTTTATTCCAAAGAAGAACTGTTTGCTAAGATGGAGCGAAAAGCCTATGAGCCCCGGATGGACAAAAAAGAGGCTGACAGAAAATACCAGGGCTGGAAGGCAGCAGTGGAGACTGTTCTGGAGAAAAAATGAGAAGATTAAATAGGGGAAGATTGGATAGCGGTAGTAGAAGAAACTATAGAAAATTGAACTTTGCGGAAGGGAGCAGTTTAACTGGCTCCCTTCTGCTGTATGTTGTGATATTCCGGGGATTCCCTAAACAGGCATTTTATGATAAGATGAGAAAGGAAAATGAATTACCAAGAAAAAGAAAAGAGAAGTATTTTGGATAAGCTCTGGGTGGCCAGTCTCCTGGCTGTTTTATGCAATGGATTGTGGGGGAGCGCCTTTCCTTCTATTAAAATAGGTTATCAATTGTTTCAGATACCTTCGGATAATCCGGCTTCCCAGATTCTGTTTGCAGGTCTGCGCTTTTTTCTGGCAGGGGCTCTGGCCGTGGTGTTTGGAAGTCTGATACAGCGGCGCTTTTTATTTCCCAAAAGAAGCTCCTGGGGAATGGTAATGAAGCTGTCAGTATTTCAGACTATCCTGCAGTATGTGTTTTTCTATCTGGGACTGTCCCATACAACCGGGGTGAAGGGTTCCATTATCGTGGCCTCCAGTTCTTTTATCACTATTTTGACCGCCAGTTTAGTTTTTCGCCAGGAAAAGCTTACCTCACGAAAACTCATTGCCTGTGTCATAGGATTCTCCGGGGTGGTGCTGGTGAATTTAAATGGCAGCGGATTGGGCCTTAGCGCCAGGTTTGACGGAGAAGGCTTTCTGTTGATTTCCGTGGCGGGCTATGCAGTAGCTTCCTGTCTGCTGAAAATCTACTCTAAGAATGAGGACCCGGTAACCCTCAGCGGGTATCAGTTTATGCTGGGAGGTCTGGTGATGATTGGAGCAGGTCTTCTGATGGGCGGCAGAATCTCCAGGATAAGTCCGGAGGGCCTGGGGATTCTTTTGTACCTTGCCTTGATTTCTTCTGTGGCTTTTTCGCTGTGGGGTGTGCTTTTAAAGCATCATCCGGTTTCCAGGATTGCTATTTTCGGTTTTACCAATCCGGTATTTGGCGTTATGCTTTCAGCCCTTATCTTGGGAGAAGAAAATCAAGCCCAGGGCTGGCAGATTCTCCTTGCCCTGGTTTTGGTGTGTCTGGGCATCTGTCTCATAAACAGGAGAGGGAAGCTACCCGAAAATCCAGAAAGCGCTGTGGAGTAAAAAACATATAAGGAAACCCAGAGCAGTGGGCAGGCAGAAGGACAGTGCCGTCCACTTCAGGCTTTGGGTTTCTTTTTTTATGGTGAGCAGGGTAGTGGCGCAGGGCCAGTGCAGCACACAGAGAACCAGCACACACAAAGCAGTTTCTGTTGTCCAGCCCTGGTTCATAAGAAGAGTGGAAAGCCCTGCCAGATTTCCGAAGCCAGTAAGGGAGGTTTGGGCTGTATAAGCCATGATTAAAATAGGAAGTACAATTTCATTTGCCGGTATCCCCAGCAGAAAGGCCAGAAGAATGGGACCGTCCAGCCCCAAAAATCCTGCCAGGGGGTCTAAAAGTCTGCAGGCGTGTGTCAGAAGGGAGACCCCGCCAAGACCGGTGTTTGCCAGAAGCCAGATGAAAAGTCCTGCGGGAGCGGCTGTTTTTAAGGCTCGCAGCAGTATTTTCAGGGTTCTGTCCGTAAAGGACCGGAAAATAACCTGGAGAAAAGGAGGCCTTCGGTAAGGAGGCAGCTCCAGGGCAAAAAAGGAGGGAACCCCTTTCAGAATGGTTTTAGACAAAAGCCAGGAGGAGAAAAAAGTCATACAAATGCCGAAAACCACCACACCCGTAAGCATAAGTGCCAGCATAAGTCCGGCTGCAGGCCCTTCTGCAGAAATGGAGAAAAACATAGTAAGGATAGCCAGGATAGTCGGAAAACGTCCGTTACAAGGAACCAGACTGTTGGTCAGGATGGCAATAAGCCTTTCTCTGGGAGAATCTATAATGCGGCATCCAGTAACTCCCGCTGCATTACAGCCAAAGCCCATCATCATGGTCAGCGCCTGCTTCCCGCAGGAATTACATTTTGCAAAACAACGGTCCAGGTTAAAGGCTGCCCTTGGAAGATAGCCGAAATCCTCCAGAAGGGCAAAAAAAGGAAAAAACAAGGCCATGGGCGGCAGCATTACGCTGACAACCCAGGCAGTGACTCTGTAAATGCCATGAATAAGCAGTTGACATAATGTCTCTGGAAGGAGAGAGGAAAGCCCATGAAAGAGCAGGGGTTCCAGGGAAAATAACAGCCTCTGAAGTATATCCGAGATATAATTGGCGCCAGTAAGGGTTATCCAGAAAATGCAAAACAAAAACAGTATCATGAAGAAAAAGGCCGTGATTTTTCCTGTAAACAAGACGTCCAGCCGTTCTTCCCTTTTCATGTAATCCGGTCTGGTATAGCGAACGCTCTGACGGCAGAGGCAGGAGCAGCAGGCCAGGCAGTCCCCGGGAACGTGGAAGCTTTCGGGGGGATGAAGGCTGCTGCAGCCACAGCAGTCACGGCAGTCACTGCAGCCACGACAGCCACAACAGTCATGGCAGCAGGCGTTTTTCTCTGTCTCGTCATATGGTTTGTGATTCTCATGGGCTGGTTTTTCCAGAGTCTCTAAAATCAAATTTTTTAATTTTTTTATGTCTCCCTTCTTTCTGGCCGTAATTCCCAGAACAGGGATATGGAGAGATTTTTCCAGGGAGGTGCAGGAAACCTGGACCCCTTTTTTGGCTGCCTGGTCCATTAGGTTGATACACAGAATTACCCGGTTTGTAAGGGCCAGAACCTGGAAGAGAAGTCCAAGATTCCGTTCCAGGCATAAGGCATCGCAGATGACTACTACCAGGTCTGCTTTGTTCTGGGTCAGAAAATCCCTGGCAATCTGTTCCTCCTTGGAACGGGGCTGCAGAGAATAACAGCCAGGGAGGTCGGTAACGGATAGGAGCTTAGAACCTAATCTGCATGTGCCGGAAGCCAGAGCAACAGTTTTTCCGGACCAATTCCCTGTGTGCTGGTGCAGTCCGGTAAGACGGTTAAAAACAGTGCTTTTTCCTACATTTGGATTTCCGGCCAGTGCAATGGAATAATCTGGGGCGGAGGAGTGAAAAGACATGGACCTCACCTCCCGGATTCGCCGCAGGAAGTGACGGTTTCAACTAAAATCATAGATGCGTCCTCGTTTCGAAGGGCAATTACCGTGCCCCTCAGACGGTAGGCATGAGGATTTTTGAAAATACCGGTGTTTACACAGGTAACGCTGGTGCCTTCACAGAAACCCAGCTCCAGGAACCGGCAGAGAACAGAGGCGTCTTCCGGGGAAAGCTTCTGGCTGCCGGAAAGCTTTGTAATTATTCCGGTTTGATTCTTTTTCAGACGGGACAGTGGAATTTCGGACATTTTGCCACTCCTTTCAGGCAGCAGAGAAATATAGTTTATTCTATGCTGCCTGAAAAGGGATGGTGCAAAAAGCAGTTTATAAAAATCAGGAATGAGATTACATAAAATGGATTACAGCTCTAATACCAATACCTGGTAACCTTCCATTTGAATTTCATCGGAAGAAATTTCCGTTTCAGGACAGTTGTTTAACAATACCTTATAGCTGGAAGACGGCAGAACCACGGACTGGGCGTCTTTCTGGAAATTGCCCAGAACCAGCAGGCTCTTCTCGCCCTTTCTGTAATAAGCCATAAGATTTTTCTGCTCCTCAAGATAAGGAATTACATCCCCGTATATCAGGGTTTCCTTGTATTCCGGATTTTTTCTCAGGCTAATCAGCTTCTTGTAGAAGGACAATACGGATTCAGGGTCATTTTCCTGAGATTCCACATTGATGGCAGTGTAATTGGGATTTACCTGAAGCCATGGAGTGCCCTGGGTAAAGCCGCCGTTTTTCTGTGCGTTCCACTGTACCGGAGTTCTGGCGTTGTCACGGTTATAAACGGAAACAATTTTTAAAGCCTCCTCAGGAGTATAGCCGGCGTCAATACATACCTGGTACTGGTCCAGAGCGCTGACGTCATCAATCTGTTCCAGAGGAACTACGCCCAGATTTTCCATTCCGATTTCCTGTCCCTGATAGATGAATGGAAGACCTCTCATCAGGAAGTACAGAGTTGCCAGCATTTTTTTGCTTCTGTCAGTTACTTCTCCTTCCGGCAGATAGTAGCTTACCCCACGGGGCTCGTCATGATTCTCGATAATATTGGAGTAGAAGCCGTGATTGCCGATTTTTTTCTGGGACTGGAAATAACATTTCTTATAATCCTCTGCACCAGGTCTCTTGCTGGCGTACCAGCCTTTGTCATTCTTCCCCCAGGAAGTAGTGGTGAAATCGAAGATAGAAGAAAAATAGCCGTTGTCTCCTACGAAATTGGGGAATTCCTCGTCCTTTATATTAAATACTTCGCCAACAGAGAAGGCATCGTGAGGGCCAAAGGTTTTCTGCTGCATTTCTCCCAGGAATTCGCCAACGCCTTCAGCGTCTGCCAGCATCTGGGAAATATCGCTGAGACCATCCTCACGGTCAGCCGGATAATCTTTGTATGGCAGCTTCTTTTTAATATTGATGATGGCGTCTACACGGAAACCGCCCAGACCTTTATCCAGCCACCAGTTAATATTTTTGTATACTTCCTCACGGACAACAGGGTTCTCCCAGTTTAAATCCGGCTGTTTTTTATGGAAGACATGCATATACTGCTTGTCCGGATGGCCGGGAAGAGAATCCCATACAGGGCCGCCGAAATAGCTTCTCCAGTTGCAGGGCAGCTCTCCCTCTTTTTTATCCTCTATGTAGAAGAAATTACCGTATTCACCATCCGGGTCCTGGCAGGCTTTTTCAAACCATTCATGTTCATCAGAGCAGTGGTTTACCACCAGGTCCATAAGGATATACATATCTCTTTTCTTAGCTTCCTGAATCAAAAGGTCCATGTCTTCCATAGTTCCGAAGGCAGGGTCAATGCTGTAATAATCGGAAATATCATAGCCCTGGTCTGCAAAGGGGGATGGATAAATAGGAGAAATCCACACAATATCCACGCCTAAATCCTTCAGATAATCTAATTTCTGTATGATACCCTGCAAATCTCCGATACCGTCTCCGTTGGAATCATAAAAGCTCTTAGGGTAAATCTGATAGGCAACCTTGTCATGCCACCATTTTTTTTTCATAAATCAAATCCTCCATAATATTAATGTATTGTCTTTTTCAGGTGGTTTAAAGCAAACCGCCGTTTCTGAATCCATATTATAATGGACAAAGACGGCGAAGTCTAATACATATTTGATTAAAAACTACGATATTATGACTTTTTGGTGGAATATCGCTTCCTGTATTGCAGTGGAGTCAGGCCAGTATCTTTTTTAAATTCTCTGAGGAAATTTCCCAGATTGTTAAAACCGCAGTCCAGGCAGACATCCATCACAGGCAGGTCTGTGGTCTGAAGAAGCTCAACAGCCTGTTTGATTCGGTATTCATTTAGGTAGGATACCGGAGATTTCCCCAGAGCCTTTTTAAAAAAGCGGCAGAAATACTGTTCGTTCATATTTACATTTTCCGCTAAGTCCCGTATGTAAAGCTTTTCCTGATGATGTTTTCTTATGAGCTCCAGCGAGGACTTGATAACGCCCACCCGATAGTCTCCTGTTTTCTGAGGTTCCGTAAGCAGAGAAAAAGCGGAAAGAGTTCCCAGTATTTTTAAGAGAGAAGCCCGGATGAAAATCTGTGAAGAAAGTTCCTCTGTTGTGGTCTGGTGCTGACTGGTATCAAAGACTCCTGTCTGATGAAAAACATTGACAATGTCCAGATATTCCTTTTTTATCCGGTAGAATGCGGGATGAGAAAAATCCAGAAGCCGGGGCAGTTGGATTTCTCCTTTTAGAAGGGGCTGCAAAAGGCCGGTCTGGGCCAGGTCGTAATATTCAAAGCTGAGAATTCTGGGATGAAACAGCACGGCAGATTCCGTTACATGGGAGCAGATGTCAATGGCATGCAGCTCCCCGGGGTTTACAAAAAAGAAGCATTCATCAGTAATATGAAAATTTTCCATGTTAATACTTAAAGTAAAATTCCCTTCCATAAAATAAAGGATTTCTATTTCTTCATGCCAGTGATGCTTGACACCTTCCCAGATATTGTCTTCAAAAACCTCATACAATCCGCAGGGAAAATTCAGGGTGCCATGGCCTTCTTCTTTAAATCTGGAGACAGTAGGATTCATAAAGCCCTCCTTTTTATCATAGCCAGAAATACTGTGAAAAGCCCCAGGCAGCTGACCCAGATGGCTTTGGAACCCAGCAGAGAGGAAAGAAAGCCTCCGGCTGCAGCTCCCAGTATAAAAAATAAAATCACATTATAGTATTGCAGGCTGTTTTTCAGATGTTCTTTCTTTCCGGTTTTCTTATAGAGATATAAATTTTCCGTAGCGCTTCTTAAATTTCCTGTACACATGGTGGTAGCGTAAGAATTTCCGTTCATTTTGCGGAAAGCCTCTACTTGTAGGGCACAGACAAAAGAAACCATAATGTTTACTGGAGTGTCCAGTCTTCCCATGGGAATAAAACCGGCTGTTATTAGGAATAATATTTCAATACAGACAATAATTTGCCTCCAGTGAATGACAGAGGCCCATTTATAGCGTGTCTGAATGGCTTCACAGATTAGGATGCCAAGAACAAAGGCAAAGATAGGCATAAGATAGTAAAAAGCTCCCACCCAGTCTCCGGAGGTGAGGCGCAGCCCCAGAAGGACGATGTTTCCGGTCTGCGCATTAGCGAAAACCCCGCCTCTGCATATGTAGGTGTGAGCGTCCAGGAAACCTCCGATAAGAGCCAGAAGCAGTCCCAGAACATGAGTTTCAGAGATTTGTTTTTCTTGTGTCATAGCATGTCAGCTCCTTTTGGATATGTCTTTTTTGACAAGCCAATGTGGTAATTTGTAACAGTTCAGCCTAGGTCTGCGCACTTGCTGCGCTGACCGTAAGAACATGATTCAGGAGTCAAAATCCCATCGCCGTAGGCGATTTTGCATGGATTTTGACTGTAACGGTTCAGCAAGGCTGAACTGTTACGGTAATTTGATTTGCTGTACTAGTGTGCTGGCACGTTCATTTTCATGTGAACGTATCAGTACACTAGGTCAAGGATAGCATAGATTGCAGGCGGGGACAAGGAAAACAAGAGAGAAAAAAATGAGGGGGTGCTTGACAAAGAAGGTTCATAGGACTATACTTGTTTTATAAATAAGCGGCGCGGGGTGGAGCAGTCTGGAAGCTCGTCGGGCTCATAACCCGAAGGTCGCAGGTTCAAATCCTGCCCCCGCTACTCATGAGAACAGCTCTTGACCAAAAAGTCAGGGGCTTTTGTTTTTTCTTTTTTCCTTCTCAAACTGTTTTGGTTTTTAGAAAACTTATGGTACAATGGGAATATGAAAATCAGCGGAAGGAGGGCAAATATGAGCAGAAATTGCAGATTATGCGGCGGCAGATTAAGTGGGGGAATTTGCACCGAGTGTGGATTAGATAACCGCAAATCAGATGAAATGTATCAGGATATCTTAAATAAAAGTCCCTGTGACGGGGAGAAGCTGACCCATATTCATGAGACTGATGATAAAGAAAAGAGGAAGAATACATATAAGGAGCAGGTCAGGCAACTTGGGGCCGGTATACCCTATACCGGAAACAAGACCAAAAGAACCGGAAACGCTCAGAAGAAGTCTGCTGTTCCGCCCAGACAGAGTATGGGAGGAAGCAAGAGGAAAGTAGAGAATTACACACCAACACAGTTTTATACCGGCCGTACCGGCTATCAGAACTTCGGACAGAAAAAGGGCACGACCGTGTTTATTGTTTTGGTACTGATTTTTCTTCTTGTGTTTTTAATTGCAGTAGGAGTGATAAAGCACAATTCAGAAAAAAGTTTTCAGCAGCAAATGGAATATCTGGAAAACTTTGATGACTATGACTTTGATTTTGATTACGATTTCGGGGAAGATTTAGAAAATTATGTCTATGACCCTTATGGAAATGCCAAGGATACTTTAAAAGAGACAGGAGAATACTGGAGCCAGCAGATGGAACCCGGTATGTATCAGGTGGGGGTGGATATACCGGAAGGGGAATACAGAGTTTCCGGCTCCCGGGGCAGCAGTTTTGAAGTTCATGATGCTGCCAACTTTATTACAGATATCGTAAGGTTTGGCGAAGAAGAGGATATGGGAGAAGTAAACGCTGCAGAGGGCGTAAAGCTTTTTGCCGGGGCATTGATTTGCGTGGATGGTATGAATCCGGTTAACCTTGTATCAGAAAATGCGCAGACCCAGGAACTGCAGGCCAGGATAACCAATCCTTTGACGGAAACTGTAGAGGTAACCGGAACCCTGACCGCAGGGAAAGACTTTCCGGCAGGAACTTATGATATAAAGGCCAAGACGGATGGAGAGTACGGAATAGTGTTTTATCATACTCCCGCTCAGGATGGAGAAGAATATGCCCCCTCTTTTTCGGTTATGATGGAAGCTAATCCTACAGAGGAATATCCGGAATATTGTTCTCTGTATAAAAATGTGGTGCTGCCGGAGGGGACGGTTGTAGAAACGGAAGAACTTACGGTAGAACTTGTGCCCAGCCAGGGGATTATATCGGAAGACTATTTAAGTTTTTATTCCAATATGTAAAAGACAATGACTTAACAAAGAGATTCAGGAGCAGAAAATGAGCAGTAAAAAGAGAAAAAGAACAGCGGGAGATATTATTCGCTATATTATCATGGCAGCAGCCCTCTGTGTGTTTGTGTTTTCCGCAGTACAGCTTGCCCGGATTTTTCTGGAATACAGGGCAGGAACAGAGGAGTATGACCGCATCCGGGAATATGTGCAGGAGCCGGAAACCCAGGAGGGAGAGGAACAGGCTTTGAAAGGGGAGGCGGCCCAGCCGGAGACGCCTCAGGCCCCATCTGTGGACTGGGCTGCCCTTCAGGCTATCAACTCTGACCTTATAGGGTGGCTTCAAATCGAAGGTACGGAAATCAGTTATCCCATTGTAAAGGGAACAGATAATTCCTACTATCTGAAACATACCTTTGAGAAGACTGCCAATGCGGCAGGAGCGATTTTTGTAGAGTTTACCAACAGCAGTGATTTTCAGGACTGCAATACTATTATATATGGGCACAATATGAAAAACGGCTCCATGTTCGGTCAACTGCGAAAATACTTCCAAAGCCAGGAATCTATACCGGGAAAATATATCTGGGTATGCACCCAGGAGAATTACCGCTATGAAATCTTTTCCAGCCATGTGGTAGATGCTGCGGGAGAAACTTATACTTTGTTTTCCGCTCATGACGAAGCCTTTGGGAAGTATTTGGAAAATAAGAAATCCCAGTCTCTGGTGGACTTTAGTGTGGGGGTCAATCAGGAAGATAAGATTATCACACTTTCTACCTGTACGGGAAATGACGCTACCCGCTTTGTGGTTCAGGCCAGGATGGAGGGCGCTTATTAGACAGTAGCTTTATGGAGAAGGAGGCTGTATGAAATGACAGATGAAATCAGAAGACTGCAGGAAATACTGGAGGAAAGCAGCAATGTGGTTTTCTTCGGAGGGGCGGGAGTTTCCACGGAAAGCGGAATTCCAGACTTTCGAAGTGTGGACGGGCTCTACCACCAGCAATGGGATTATCCGCCGGAAACTATTCTAAGCCACAGCTTTTTCATAAGAAAGCCGGAGGAATTCTACCGATTTTACCGGGCAAAAATGCTCTGCGATACGGCTAAGCCTAATGAGGCCCATAAAAAGCTGGCACAGTTGGAACAATGGGGAAAGCTGAAGGCAGTAATTACTCAGAATATTGACAATCTTCACCAGATGGCGGGAAGTCGCCGTGTGTTAGAACTCCACGGCAGCGTACACCGGAACCACTGTATGAAATGTGGGGCCTTCTATGGATTTGACTACATGAAAAGCAGCCAGGGAGTGCCAAGATGTGAAAAATGCGGAGACATCATAAAGCCGGATGTAGTACTGTACGAGGAGGCGCTGGACTCTCAAGTGCTGCAGGAATCTGTGGAAGCTATTTCCAAGGCTCAGACACTTATTATAGGGGGAACCTCTTTATCCGTGTATCCTGCCGCCTCCCTTCTGGATTATTTCCGGGGAGAACATCTTGTTGTGATAAATAAAGATAAAACCCCCAGAGACAGAATTGCAGAGCTGGTGATAAACCAGCCCATCGGACAGGTGTTTGGGGAAATTCAAGTAAAAGGGTAACAGAGGAAACGAAGTATGAATTATAACTATGAAGTGGGAGACATTGTAAAATTAAAAAAACAACATCCCTGCGGAAGCCATGAATGGGAAATTCTGCGGGTGGGAGCTGATTTCCGGCTGAAATGCTTAGGCTGCGGGCATCAGATTATGATGGCCAGAAAAGCCGTGGAAAAAAGTGCCAGGGATTTGAAAAAAAAGGCTTGAATATCTCCGGGCCATGTGGTAAAATAAGCAATCGTGATATATTATTTTCAGGATGCCTGAGTGCTTTTGCGTCGGGCGTTATCCTTGTTCCCTGCCTGGTCAGGGAGCCAAAAGACCAAAAGGAGGTACAACAAGCATGAACAAATACGAATTAGCATTAGTCGTGAATGCCAAGATTGAAGATGAAGCTCGTGCCGCAGTAGTAGAAAAAGCAAAGGGCTACATCACCCGTTACAACGGAAACATCACAGAAGTTGAAGAATGGGGAAAGAAAAGACTGGCTTACGAAATCCAGAAAATGCGTGAGGGATATTACTACTTTATCCAGTTCGAGTCTGATTCTACAAGCCCGGCTGAGATTGAGCGTCATGTCCGCATCATGGATAACGTGTTAAGATATTTAGTTGTGAAAAAAGAAGCTTAATTCTAAATTCCGCAAATCAGAATCCATTTAAAATTACTGATTCTGGTAATGATGTTGTGATATTGTTTTATGAGGTGATTATATGAATAAAGTAATTTTAATGGGTCGTTTGACAAGAGACCCTGAGGTGAGATATTC
>CABSEJ010000030.1 GCA_902476765.1 uncultured Blautia sp. | reverse complement strand
TTTTACAGAAATTAAAAGATTACAAGGAAGAATTAAAAGACCAGGTGGTGGCCAAGGACGCCAGATTAAAAGAAGTAGGATATAAAAATTATAAATAGACCCTCATCAGGGGGCTTATGCTTTCGCAAGAGGGCAGAGAGCTTACTAAGGGAATTTACCGGAAACAGAATCTGTGAAGGAAAACAGGGAGGATATGAGGATGGATTATAAGAAAGCCGGCGTGGATATTGAGGCAGGCTACAGGTCAGTAGAGCTGATGAAAGAACATGTAAAGAGAACCATGCGCCAGGAGGTTCTTGGAGGACTGGGCGGTTTTTCAGGTGCCTTTTCTTTGAAAAAGATTAAAGAAATGGACGACCCTGTACTGCTGTCAGGAACAGACGGCTGCGGTACAAAGGTGAAACTGGCTTATCTTATGGACAAGCATGATACCATTGGTATTGATGCGGTGGCCATGTGTGTAAACGATATTGCATGTGCGGGAGGAGAGCCTTTATTCTTCCTGGATTATATTGCATGCGGAAAGAATTATCCGGAAAAAATCGCTGAGATTGTAAAAGGTGTTGCAGAGGGCTGCGTACAGTCTGACGCTGCTCTATCGGCGGTGAGACAGCAGAGCATCCGGGTCTTATGCCGGAAGAAGAGTATGATATTGCAGGTTTTGCGGTAGGCGTGGTAGAGCGCAGGGATATGATTACCGGAGAAGACCTGAAGGCAGGGGACGTGCTGATTGGTATGGCCTCCTCCGGCGTTCACAGCAATGGTTTTTCTCTGGTGCGCAAGGTTTTTGATATGACAGAGGAATCCTTAAATACATACTATGACCAGCTGGGAAAAACTCTGGGAGAAGCTCTTCTGGCACCTACAAAAATCTATGTAAAAGCATTAAAGAGCATTAAGGCCGCAGGCGTAAAGGTAAAAGCATGCAGCCATATTACCGGAGGCGGTTTCTATGAAAACGTGCCCAGAATGTTGAAGGACGGGGTCTGCGCAGTAATCGAAAAGAACAGCTACCCGGTTCCTCCTGTGTTTACTCTTATGGCAGAGAAGGGAGACATTGAGGAGCATATGATGTACAATACCTTTAACATGGGTATCGGCATGGTGCTGGCTGTAGAGCCGGAGGATGTGGAGAAGACTATGGAAGCGGTGAAGGCTGCGGGAGAAACTCCTTATGTAATCGGAAAGATTGAAAGCGGCGAAAAAGACGTGAAATTAGTATAAAAGAAAGGCAGGGCTGCGGCAGAAAACAGGATAGTTCCCCGTTTTTTCTGCGGCAGTCCTGCTTTGTTTGAAAGGAAGGCTGGAAATATGATGAAATTGGCAGTTTTGGTTTCCGGAGGGGGAACCAATTTACAGGCAATCATAGATGCCATAGCCCAGGGCAGGATTACCAATGCAGAAATCGCTGTAGTTATCAGCAACAATAAAAATGCCTTTGCCCTGGAGAGAGCGAAAAAGCACGGCATAGAAGGCGTCTGTGTTTCGCCTAAGGATTACCAGGACAGAGAGGCCTTTAACCGGGCCCTTCTGGAAACCATCCGGTCCTATGAGGCGGACCTGGTGGTGCTGGCCGGATGTCTGGTAGTGATTCCCAGGATTTTAGTGGATGCTTATCCTAATAGAATCATCAATATCCATCCTGCGCTGATACCTTCCTTCTGCGGAACCGGCTACTATGGGCTGAAGGTTCATGAAGGAGTGCTGAACCGTGGGGTAAAGGTTACCGGAGCCACTGTTCATTTTGTGGATGAGGGAACGGATACAGGCCCTATCATCCTGCAGAAGGCGGTGGAAGTGCAGCAGGACGATACACCGGAAACCCTTCAGCGCAGAGTGATGGAGGAGGCTGAATGGCAGATAATGCCCAAGGCCATTGATTTAATTGCAAACGGGAAAGTGGAAATCATAGACGGTCTGGTGAAAATCAGAGCATAACAGAACAGGAAACCATAGAGAAAGGGGTATAGATTCATGAAAGTGTTGATTATCGGAAGCGGCGGAAGAGAACATGCTATTGCCTGGAAGGTGGCTCAGAGTCCTAAGGTAGAGAAGATTTACTGTGCGCCGGGAAATGCAGGAATTGAGGAGTTTGCCCAGTGTGTGCCTATCGGCGCCATGGAGTTTGAAAAGCTGGCTGCCTTTGCCAAGGAAAACCAGGTGGATTTGACAGTGGTAGGAATGGATGACCCGCTGGTAGGAGGCGTTGTAGACGTATTTGAGAGAGAGGGACTGGCTGTGTTCGGCCCCAGAAAAAATGCGGCTATTTTAGAGGGCTCTAAAGCTTTTTCTAAGGATTTGATGAAAAAATACAACATTCCCACCGCTGCTTATGAGAACTTTGAGGAGCCGGAAGCTGCCATTACCTACTTAGAGGAAAAGGCAGAGTTTCCTATTGTTCTGAAGGCAGACGGACTGGCCCTGGGAAAGGGTGTGTTAATCTGTAATACCCTGGAGGAAGCAAAAGAAGGGGTAAAAACCATTATGCTGGACAAGAAGTTCGGCTCAGCAGGAAACACTCTGGTTATCGAGGAATTTATGACAGGAAGGGAAGTTTCTGTTTTATCCTTTGTGGACGGTAAGACTATTAAGACCATGACTTCTGCTCAGGACCACAAGAGAGCCAAGGACGGAGACCAGGGCTTAAATACAGGCGGTATGGGAACCTTCTCTCCAAGCCCCTTCTATACCAAAGAGGTAGATGATTTCTGTGAGAAATATATCTATCAGCCTACAGTGGATGCTATGGCTGCAGAGGGAAGAGAGTTTAAGGGCATTATTTTCTTCGGTCTGATGCTGACAGAAAAAGGACCGAGAGTGCTGGAATACAATGCCCGCTTCGGCGACCCGGAGGCTCAGGTTGTTATCCCCAGAATGAAAAATGATATTGTAGAGGTTTTCCAGGCTTGTGTGGAGGGAAGACTGGAGGAAATCGACCTGCAGTTTGAGGACAATGCGGCAGTCTGTGTGGTTCTGGCTTCTGACGGGTATCCGGTTTCCTATGAGAAGGGATTCCCCATTGAAGGTCTGGATACTTTTAAGGACAAAGAGGGCTACTATGTATTCCATGCGGGAACAGCCAAAAAAGACGGAAAGATTGTCACCAACGGCGGCCGTGTCCTGGGCGTAACGGCAAAAGGCGCTGACTTAAAGGAAGCCAGAGCTAATGCTTATAAGGCTACAGAATGGATTCAGTTTGAGAATAAATACATGAGAAACGATATTGGAAAGGCCATTGACGAGGCTTAATTTCCGGTACATGTACAAAAGAGAGGCAGAGCTGTCCAAAATAAGGCAGTTCGGTCTCTTTTTTCATGACCCTTTCTTTTTGGCGGTTTGTTTTTTGGCGGATTGACCGGAAGTGCTATTTATGCTATCCTATGTATAACAATTTTCAAAACAAAAGAAAGCGGTGAAGAACGTGATTATAGAAATTGATTTTAAAAGCGATGAAGCCATT
The DNA here is from genome assembly GCA_902476765.1 of uncultured Blautia sp. GTDB lineage: Bacteria > Bacillota > Clostridia > Lachnospirales > Lachnospiraceae > Blautia. Next base: position 19,708 of record CABSEJ010000030.1, on the reverse strand, counting down.
TATATACAGCTTTGCAATCAAATCATCATGGGAATTGCCACGGACCAGTTAAAGGTAGGGGACACCCTTCCTTCTGTGCGCCAGCTTGCAGATACCATTGGCATTAACATGCATACGGTAAATAAGGCATATTCTGTTTTAAGGCAGGAGGGCTTTTTGACCATTGACAGAAGAAGAGGTGCGGTGATTTCCATTGATGCAGATAAGATACAGGCTTTGGAGGAGATGAAGAGAGAGCTTCTGGTAGTATTGGCCAGAGGCTGCTGCCGGAATATTTCCCGGGCCGAGGTTCACGCATTGATTGACGAAATTTTTGAAGAATATAAATAGAACAGGAGACAGGAATGAAAGAGCAATATTCCAAATGGGCCAAAAAGGTTCTGAAACTGGCAGAAGAAACTGCGAAAAAATACAGGCATAATTATATTGGAACAGAACATATTCTGGCAGGCCTGCTGGCTGTGGAGGCGGGAACTGCAGGGCTGGTGCTGCAGGAGGCAGGAGTCACCGACGAAAAGCTGTTTGGCCTGATTGACAAGCTGGTGGCCCCTTCCGGGGACGTGCTTTTAGAGGAGCCTCAGGGTTATACCCCCAGTGCCAAAACCGTGCTTTCTCTTGCACGGCTCCAGGCGGAGGCCCTGGAGAGCCGGGAAGTAGGAACCGAGCATATTTTGCTGGCCATATTGAAGGAGTATGACTGTGTGGGAGCCAGACTCCTCCATACTCTGGGTGTGAATATCCAGCAGATGTACGGGGAAATTTTAAAGGCCACAGGAAAGGAAGGGGCTTCTCTGAAGGAGGAATTCCGCCCGGCAGGACAAAAAGGGGGACAGGGCAGCTCCACTCCCATGCTGGACCAGTTCAGCAGGGATTTAACCGGCCTTGCCGCCCAGGGCAAGCTGGACCCGGTGGTGGGAAGAGAAAAAGAAATCGGAAGACTTATCCAGATTTTAAGCAGAAGGACAAAGAACAATCCCTGCCTTATCGGAGAGCCGGGGGTGGGCAAGACAGCTATTACAGAAGGCCTGGCTCAGCGCATTGTGAGAGGACTTGTACCGGAAAGTATGAGCGGTAAACGAATTGTGGTGTTGGATTTATCTGCTATGGTAGCCGGTTCCAAATACAGAGGAGAGTTTGAGGAGCGGATTAAACGGGTGGTACAGGAGGTGATGAACGACAGAAGTATTCTTCTGTTTTTAGATGAGCTGCACACCCTGATTGGTGCGGGAGGAGCTGAGGGAGCCCTGGACGCTTCCAATATTTTAAAGCCCTCTCTGTCCAGAGGAGAGATTCAGCTTATCGGCGCCACCACCATTGAGGAGTACCGGAAATATATAGAGAAAGACCCGGCTCTGGAACGGCGTTTCCAGCCGGTGATGGTGGAGGAGCCATCCAAAGAGGAGGCAGAGGATATTTTAAGAGGTCTGGTGCCTTATTATGAGAGACATCACGGAGTGACCATTGAGGACAGTGCAGTGAAAGCGGCGGTATCTATGGGAATCCGTTATATTAACGACAGATTCTTGCCGGATAAGGCCCTTGATTTATTAGACGAGGCCTGTTCCAAGGTACAGCTTGCCGGATATAAAACTCCGGAAGGACTCCAGGAGACAGAGGGACTTTTAAAGGCATTGGGAGAGAAAAAGGAAGAGGCCATCCGGGCCCAGGATTTTTCACTGGCAAAGGAACTGCAGGAAGAGCAGCACACCATGGAAAAGGAAATGGAAGCGGCCAGAAAGCGGTTTGAAAGACAGTGCAGAAATAAAAAGCTGACCGTTACGGAAGACCAGCTAGCTCAGGTGGTGGCGGAGTGGACAAAGATTCCGGTGAAAAAACTGACCGAAGGAGAATCCAAACGGCTGGCAAAGCTGGAAGGCCTTCTGCATAAAAGAGTTATCGGCCAGGATGAGGCGGTAAACGCTGTGGCAAAAGCTATCAAAAGGGGAAGAGTGGGATTAAAAGACCCCAGGCGCCCCATTGGCTCCTTCCTGCTTCTTGGTCCTACCGGTGTGGGAAAGACCGAGCTTTCCAAGGCTTTGGCTGAGGCGGTATTTGGAAGCGAAGAGGCCATGATAAGGGTAGATATGTCGGAATACATGGAGAAGCACAGTGTTTCCAAGCTTATCGGTTCTCCTCCGGGCTATGTGGGCTATGAGGAAGGAGGTCAGCTCAGCGAAAAGGTAAGGAGAAATCCCTACAGTGTGCTGCTTTTCGATGAGATTGAAAAGGCCCACCCCGATGTATTTAATATTCTTCTTCAGGTGCTGGACGACGGCCATATCACAGACGCCCAGGGCAGGAAAATAGACTTTAAGGAAACCATTATCATCATGACTTCCAATGCAGGAGCCCAGGCCATTGTGGAGCCAAAAAGACTTGGCTTCGGGGCTGCGGATAACAAGGAAGCGGATTACAAGAAAATGAAAGAAAGCGTTATGGAGGAAGTGAAAAGGCTGTTTAAGCCGGAATTCCTCAACCGTATTGACGATATTATTGTGTTCCACATGCTGGATAAGGATGAAGTGAAGAAGATAGTCGGGCTTTTGATGAAGGATTTCATCAAGCGGTGTAAGAACCAGATGAACCTGGAGATAAAAGTCCAGGAAAGTGTGAAAGCTCTCATCGCCCAGGAAGGCTTTGACCCTAAATACGGCGCCCGTCCTTTAAAAAGGGCCATTCAGAGCAGGATAGAAGACCCCATGGCAGAGGAAATCCTGGAAGGAAGAATCAAGGCCGGGGACAAAGTGTCCATAGGACTGGCAAAAGGGAAAATTCGCTTTCAAAGAAATCTATAGAATCACTGGCAAAATTTCAGATTTTATGGTAAGATTTTTGTAAAGTAAAAGAGAAATCCGCAGAGACGGATTTAGAAACCAAAGACATGAGTGGGAGGACATAAATATGTCAGTAGTAAAAGAATTGATTCGTACAGAAGAAAACGGCAAAATCAGCTTTGGTAATTATGAGCTGGCGCAGAAATCTAAATTATCAGATTTCGAATACGACGGAGATATGTACAAGGTTAAGACATATAAAGATATTACAAAACTGGAGAGAAACGGCATGTTCGTCTATGAATCTGTTCCGGGGACAACGGTTCTGGATTTAGAGGCAGAGGAGAACGGCATGAGTTTTGTGGTGGAAGGTCCCAAAGACGCACAGATTACCGTGGAACTGGAGGAGGACACCCAGTATAAGATTCAGATTGACGGAGTGGACGCCGGAGAGATGAAGACTAATCTGGGAGGAAAGTTATCCTTTAGCGTGGAACTGGAGCAGGCGGAGCAGGTGTCCGTTCACATTGAAAAATTATAAAGCCGCTATATAGTTTTCAGATAAGGAATAGACGGGACTGCTGCATGGACAATAGATTCTGCAGCAGTCCTTTTTGTGTGACAGGAAAGGAGAGGACAATGGCGAAAGGAAAGAAGACGGTTTTTTTCTGTCAGAACTGCGGATATGAATCTCCCAAATGGATGGGGCAGTGCCCTGGCTGCAGACAGTGGAATACTTTTGTGGAGGAGACTGTTTCCTCCGGAAGCGGTAAAGCCGGAAATGCCGGGGGGAGCCAGGCAGCCAGAAAAGCGGAGCCTGTGATTTTGTCAGAGATTCAGGCAAAGGAAGATGACCGGATAAAAACAGACATAGAAGAGCTGGACAGAGTGCTGGGGGGAGGTATTGTTAACGGCTCCCTGGTTCTGGTAGGAGGTGACCCCGGAATCGGAAAGTCCACCTTGCTTTTGCAGGTTTGCCGGCAGCTTGGTGAAAAGGGCCATAAGGTTTTGTATATTTCCGGGGAGGAATCTCTGGGGCAGATTAAGCTGCGGGCAGAGAGGATTGGAACCTTTAATGATAAGCTGCTGCTTTTGTGTGAGACAAATCTTGCTGCGGTGCGGGGGGCTATTGAGAAGCTGAAACCGGAGGCAGTAGTAATCGATTCTATTCAGACTATGTATAATGAGGAAATTTCTTCTGCACCGGGCAGCGTGTCCCAGGTCAGGGAGTCCACGGGAGTTCTCATGCAGATAGCCAAGGGCATGGGAATCACGGTCTTTATCGTAGGCCACGTTACCAAGGAAGGAAGCGTAGCCGGTCCCAGAGTGCTGGAACATATGGTGGATACTGTGCTGTATTTCGAGGGAGACCGGCAGGTGGCTTACCGGATTCTGCGAAGCGTAAAGAACCGTTTTGGCTCTACCAATGAAATCGGTGTGTTTGAAATGCAGGAGAAGGGCCTGATGGAGGTGAAAAATCCTTCCCAGGCCATGCTGAACGGCCGGCCTACAGATGCATCAGGTTCTGTGGTGGTGTGCTCTATCGAAGGAACCAGACCTATTCTTATAGAAATCCAGGCCCTGGTTACCAGGACCAATTTTGGCCTTCCCAGGAGAACTACGGTGGGGATTGACTACAACCGGGTAAACCTGCTGATGGCGGTTCTGGAGAAAAGAGCGGGACTGCACCTGGGAGACTGGGATGCCTATGTGAATCTGGCCGGAGGCATGAAGCTGGGAGAACCGGCTATAGATTTAGGGGTGGTTATGGCCATTGCCTCCAGCTACAAAAATAAAGTGGTAGATGAAGGGCTGCTGATTTTCGGGGAGGTGGGGCTTTCCGGAGAGGTCCGGGGTGTGAACATGGCAGAGCAGCGAGTCCGGGAAGGAGAAAAGCTGGGCTTTACCGCCTGCCTCATGCCTAAGGCCAATTTAGACAGCCTACAGGGAAAATATAAGATTCAGCTCATTGGAGTTTCCAACATCAAGGAGGCCATGGGCTATATTTGACGGAAGGTAATTTGACATGAATAAGATACAGACATGGATAACAAAAGGAATATGGAGCTTGTTTGGACAATACCGGGGAATGCGGAGAGAAATCTATGTATTGTTCTGGGGAAGGGTGGCTACCAATATGGGCGCTATGATTTGGCCTATGCTGACCCTGATTCTCAGCAACAAAATAGGACTCAGCCCCAGTGAAATCGCCAGTGTGACTATCTTTATGGGGGTGCTGCAGTTTCCGGTAAACCTGTTGGGAGGGAAGCTGGCGGACCGCTGCAACAAAAAGTGGCTGATTATCATCTGCGATTTGGTTACCGTAAGCTGTTATCTGACAGCGGCAGCCTTGTCCGTTTCCTGGGAGCAGATACTGCTGTTTTATCTTGCCGGTCTGTTCCAGACCGTAGAGAATCCCTCCTATGACGCCTTGATTGCAGATTTGAGTACAGCGGAAAACAGGGAAAAGGCTTACAGCCTTCTTTATCTGGGATTAAACCTGGGCCTGATTCTGGCTCCCTCTGTAGGAGGGATTCTTTTTGAAAACCACTTGAATCTGGCCTTTGTCATAGACGGGCTTACCACCCTTTCCTCTACGATTTTAATCTTCTTTTTTGTGAAGGATATTACACCGGACAACAGAGGAAAGAGTAATATTTACGAAGCTCCCAGAGAGTCGCATTCCACTATGGGAGTTCTGTTTCAGAAAAAGGTAATCCTGCTGTTTTTTGGCTGCTGGGCGGTTTACAGCTTTGTCTATGCCCAGTTTAATTTCCTGATTCCACTGAATCTGGAAAGCCTGTACAGTGCCAGGGGAGCCATGTATTTCGGATTCCTCACAAGTTTGAACGGATTTGTGGTAATTATCGGCACACCCTTGCTTACCAGGATATGCCAGAAAATCAGCGATATACAGAAGCTGTTCCTGGGAGAGCTTCTGGTGGGACTGAGTCTTTCTATGTACATCTTTATCCAAGGAATGCTTCCTTTGTACTATGTGTCCATGGTGCTTTTTACCATAGGGGAGATTTTAAGCACCCTGGGCTGCTACCCCTACATAACCAGAAGAATCCCCTCCACCCACAGAGGAAGAATTTCCTCTGTCCTGAATATTTTCCAGGGAGGAGCCGGTTATTTTTCACAGTGGTATGTAGGCGGACTGCTGGAAACCAGTACCATGAGAAACGTCTGGATAGTGATTGCCTGGATTGCAGGGGCAGGTCTTCTCTGCTATTTGGTCCTGATGAACAGAGATAAGAGAAGCTTTCCGCTGTTTTATCAGGAGGAGAAAATGGAGTAGGCTTTGACCGGAATCTCTGTTATAATAAATGTGCTGATAAGAAATACTGTTTTAAGAAATGCTATGCAGCCCCAGGAAATCAGATAGGAGCGTGATGGTCGAATGGAAAAAAGAAAGCTAAAATTCCCCATTGGGATTGAGAATTTTGAAAAGCTGCGAACAGAAGGCTTTTACTATATTGATAAGACGGCAATGATAAAAGAACTTTTGGAAAACTGGGGAGAAGTGAATCTGTTTACCCGCCCAAGAAGATTTGGCAAATCATTGAACATGAGCATGTTAAAATATTTTTTTGATTTGAATACAGACAAATCTATTTTTGACGGGCTGAAAATTTCCCAGGAAAGGGAGCTTTGCCAGGAATACATGGGGAAATTTCCGGTGATTTCTGTTTCATTGAAGGGCATTGATGCGGGGAATTACGAAACCGCCCGTGCCATGGCGGTAAAGACGGTGAATGAAGAAGCCAGCCGAATGCAGTATCTTTTGGAAAGCGAGAAGCTGACACCATATGATAAAGAACTGTTTGCAGGATTGTTAGACCGCAATATGGATGACGCAACACTTTTCGGAAGCCTGCGTGAACTGTCAAGGCTTTTGCATATGCATTACGGCAAAAAAACGGTAATCCTGATTGATGAATATGATGTGCCGCTGGCAAAGGCATTTGCACAGGGGTACTATGACCAGATGATTTTGTTAATCCGCAGTCTGTTCCATCAGGCATTGAAAACCAATGAAAATCTGCAGATGGCTGTACTGACCGGGTGTATGCGTATTTCAAAGGAAAGTATCTTTATAGGGCTTAATAATCTGCGTGTACTGTCTATCGCAGATGTACGGTTTGATGAATACTTTGGGTTTACAGATTGGGAAGTAAAAGAGCTGCTGGAATATTATGGGTTCTCTGATTATTATGCTGAGGTAAAGGAGTGGTATGACGGTTACCAGTTTGGAGGTGTGGAAGTATATTGCCCCTGGGATGTAATCAATTACTGTGATGCTATCCGGGCCGACAAAACGGCGAAGCCCCAGAACTATTGGTCCAATACCAGCAGCAATGATGCGGTAAGGAGATTTATACAAAGCGCAGACACAGGTTCAACGAAACGGGAAATTGAAAGGTTGATTGCGGGAGAGACCATCTGCAAGGAAATCCATCAGGAACTGACGTACCAGGATATGTACAGCTCGGTTGACAATCTGTGGAGCGTTCTTTTTACTACCGGTTATCTGACCCAGAGGGGAAAGCCGGAGGGCAGGAGCTTCAGCCTTGCAATCCCCAATATGGAAATCCGTGAGATTTTCACGGAACAGATTATGGCTTTTTTCAAAGAAGATGTGCGAAGAAATAAAGGAATGGCAGAGCGTTTCGGCACAGCCCTGGAAAAGGGGGAGGCAGCAGAGGCGGAGAGGTGTTTTTCAGAATTCCTGAAAAGAACCATCAGTATTCGGGATACCTTTGTAAAAAGGCGGCTGAAAGAAAATTTCTATCATGGAATTTTACTGGGCATCCTGAGCTGTTATGATGCATGGGTCGTGTCCTCCAACCGGGAAGCCGGGGAGGGATACAGCGACATCCTGCTGGCTATGAGCGATGAAGAGACAGGTGTTGTGATAGAAGTGAAATATGCAGAGAACGGGAACCTGGAGGAGAGCTGCAAAAAAGCCCTGCTGCAGATTGAGGCCAACCATTATGAAGAAGCTCTCCGCAAAGAAGGCATGGAACATATCTTAAAATATGGAATTGCCTGTTATAAGAAAAGGTGCAGGGTTATGCTTGCAAAGCCGGAGAAATAAACCTATGGGCTATAGATTATCGGAATATTTGGCCGCCACATAGTCATGGAAATTCTTTACCGCCGGTGTCAGGTGATGGTTTTTAAGCGTAGCCATATAGAAATTACGCTCCCAGTAAGGAGATGCAATCTGAATGATTTTCACATCCATACGAAGCAGGTCCGGCATATAGGGCACTACGGCCACTCCAAAGCCTTTGGCTACCAGACCGGCAATGACAATATCCTCCTCGATTTCGTAGGCTATCCGGGGAACGACATGAACCTTTTCAAATAAATTATCTATAATGCTTCTCAGACCGGAAGTATTGGCAAAGCAGACCTGAGGATAGGGGGCCAGTTCCTCCAGGCTGATGGCATAACGGTTGGAGAGGGGATGATTCCGGGGTACGATAACCACAAGGTCCTGCCTGGATACCGGAAGAAATTCAATATCCGGCTCATTCTCTCTCCTTGTACAAAATACAATATCATATTTTTCATCTTTAAGACCACGAATCAAAGACGCAGTAATCCCTGTGTGAAATTTGAAACGAATGGTCTTTTCTTTTTGACTTTCTAAAAATCCCTGAGCCATTTCCGGTATCAATTCTACTCCAAGGGTTCGGAGAAAACCCAGTTCAATAAGGCCTTCTCCCATGGCAATATGCTGCATATTCAGAATTCCGTCGTCTAAAATTTCCAGAGATTTCTCCACATAAGTCAGAAATTGCGCACCCTCCGCAGTGAGGACAGACCGCCGCCCCTGTTTTTCAAATAAGGCAACGCCAAGCTCCTGCTCCAAAAGGGAGATAGAGTGGCTGAGACTGGGCTGGGCAATACAAAGCTGCTGGGCTGCTTTCCGAAAATGGCCTGTTTTTGCCAATACTGAAAAATAGCGGAGCTGATACAAATTCATAGGCCTTCCTCCTTTTGCTTTCTACAGATTGATTATAGCATAAATGATAGATATTAACTATCAATTTCTACAAAATAATACATTTGATAAAATTTTCACAGGTTCGTAAAATAAAGGTAAAGGAAGTACAAAAGAAGTAGAAAAGAATGAGGTAAGGAAAATGAAGATAACAGGCAGAACAAAGCTTTTGGGATTGTTCGGTTCTCCCGTGGAACATTCTATGTCCCCGGCTATGTACAATTATTGTTTTGAAAAATGGAATCTGGATTGGAAGTATCTGGCTTTTCAGGTGGACAGAGCCCACACCGAGGAGGCGGTAAGAGCCTTTCGGACCCTGGGAATGAAAGGGGCAAATGTAACCATGCCCTGCAAGCAGTCTGTAATTCCCTGCTTGGACTGGGTGTCCCCGGCTGTAAAATTGTCCGGGGCCTGTAATACCATTGTAAATGACAATGGAGTTTTGAAGGGCTATATGACAGACGGAGAGGGCTATGTGCTGAATCTTCAAAGCCACGGACTGGATATAAAGGGAAAGAGGATTACCATACTGGGGGCCGGAGGTGCGGCAACCGCAATCCAGGTTCAGGCTCTGCTTGACGGCGCCGCCCAAATCCATGTGTTTAACAAAAAGGACAGCTTTTGGGAACAGGCTGAGAAGAAAATCCAGGAGCTGCAGGAGCAGTTTCCGAACCGGAAAATTGCGCTCTATGACTTAGATAACCAGGCCCTGCTGTCAGAAAAGATACAGGAAAGTGACGTGCTGACAAATGCTACCAGAATAGGAATGGCCCCTTTTGCAGAGGACAGCCTGATACAGGACACCTCTGTATTCCGGGAAAATCTTCTGGTAACAGATTGTGTCTACCATCCGGTGAAAACCAGGCTGCTGCGGGAGGCAGAAGAAAAGGGAAGCCGGACCGCAGACGGACTGGGCATGCTTCTCTACCAGGGAGCTGCCGCTGTAAAACTCTATACAGGGCTGGATATGCCTGTGGAGGAAATAAAAGAATATTTTTTCAAATCTGAGGGATAAGGAGACAGGATATATGAACAAAAGAAAATATTCCCCTGCCGCAGTGGCATTGTATATTACATATTTTATTCTTGGAATATCCGCAACCATTGTGGGACAGTACAAACAGGAATTTGCCGCAGCCTGGGGCGCCGGGAGGCTGGCAGACGGTACATTTGAAATCAGCGGCGTGATAACCGTTATTGCAGCCATAGGCCTTGGACGGCTGATTGCCTTTCCTGTGGCAGGACCTTTTTCAGACCGGTTCGGAAGGAAAAAAAGCGCACTGGTGGGCATGGCATTTTTCATACTGTTTTTTGCAGGGCTGCCCTTTACCACAGGCACAGGAGCCGCTTATCTTCTGCTTATGTGCAGCGGAATCGGAAATTCTTTTCTGGATACCAGCGTCACCCCTTCCTGTATGGAAATCTTCAGTGAAAACGGGGCAGTAGCCAATCTGTTTACGAAATTTTCCATGTCTGTGGGACAGTTTCTCCTTCCTATCCTGATAATTTTTTCTAAGGGAATGGGCATGAGCTACCATGTATTATTTTTCCTGGCAGCAGGACTTGTGGTTATAGACACTGCGGCAATCTGTATCCTGCCCCTTCCGGAGAATGAGGGAAGCCAGAAAAAAACAGGAAAAAAGAAAAGCAGAATCCGGCTGTCTTCGCCTTTGCTTTTGCTGATTGGCATAGGCTTTACCTCCTCTGCAACCTTTATGATTTTCATGAACTGCAACCAGGAGCTGGGGGTTCTGTATGGAATGGAAAACCCACAGCTGATACAGTCCTTTTACTCTGTGGGGATTGTATCAGCCATTCTCTTGACCTCTCTTCTGGTGAAAAAAGGGGTAAAGCCCATACAGATTCTGGTGTCATATCCCCTGGCGGCATTTGTGACGCTGCTGCTGATGTATCTTATAAGGACTCCGGAAATCTGCCTTATCGGCGGCTTTCTCATTGGATTTTTTGCGGCGGGAGGAGTGCTTCAGCTTACCACCTCTACGGCAAATGAAATGTATCCGGAACATAAAGGCACCATTACGGCAATGGTCATGTTCGCTTCTGCAGTTTCTAATTATGTGGTGATAAATGTTGCTGGCATGCTCACCACCACAGGAGGACAGGAAGGCCCCAGAAACATTTTGCTTTTTAATATGCTGGTGACATTGATGGGAATTATCCTTGCCCTTGTACTGAATATCAGATATGGAAAAGAAATGGGAGAATAACAGGAGGAAAAATGGAAAAAGAATTATCAAATTTAAGGGAAATTATCCGTGACTGTGACCGGGAAATCGTTCAGGCCTTAAAGACACGGATGGAATGTATCGGAGGAATTATAGAATATAAAAGAGCCCACGGCCTTCCTGTTCTTCAGCCGGAGCAGGAGAAGAAACAGCTCCTTCAGGTGCAGAAGGAGATAGAGGACACAACCTTCGGAGAAGAGATTATCCATATTTTTGAGAGGATTATAGAAAACAGCCGGAAAATCCAGGCAAAGGCACTGTTTGACAGAAATATCCTTCTGATAGGTTTTATGGGAGCCGGAAAGTCCACGGTTTCCGCCTGTCTGGGAAAAATGCTGGCAATGGAAACCATAGAAATGGACACATATATCGAAGAAAAGGAAGAAATGAAAATCCACCAGATTTTTGATACCTATGGGGAAGAATATTTCAGAAACTGTGAGAGCAATACCTTGATTGAACTGCGTAAAAAAGACCATGCGGTGATTTCCTGCGGAGGAGGAGTTCCCCTTCGGCCTCAAAATGTGGAGCTGATGAAAAAAAGCGGATATGTAGTCTGGCTTACAGCCAGGCCGGAGGAAATCCTGGAGCGTGTCAAAGACGGCACAGAGCGGCCTCTTCTGAACGGCCATATGAATATTCCCTTTATCAGCAGCCTGATGGACAGCAGGGAAGAGAAATACAGGGCTGCGGCGGATATGGTGATTGACACCACCGGGAAAGAAATTGTTGCCATCTGTGAAGAACTGCTGCAGAAGCTTTCTGCTATGCAGAACAAATAAAAGAGAAGTAAAAGGAGGAACAGATAATGTCCAAAAAATACCCCATTACAGTAAGCTCATGGACTCTGGGAGACAAGTGCAGGTTTGAAGAAAGGGTACAGGCGGCAAAGGCAGCAGGCTTTGAGGGAATCGGACTGCGGGCGGAAACCTATGTAGACGCTTTAAACGAAGGGCTGACTGACGAAGAAATCAAGAAGATACTGGAAAAGTACGAAATGAAGGTAACGGAAGTGGAGTATATTGTCCAGTGGGCGGAGGAAGACAGAAGCTATGAGCAGAAATATAAAGAACAGATATGCTTCCATATGTGCCGGCTGTTTGATGTGGCCCATATTAACTGCGGTCTGATGGAAAAATATTCTGTGGAGCATACAGCCCGGAAATTAAAGGAATTATGCCAAAGAGCAGGACAGCTGATTATCGGAGTGGAGCCTATGCCCTACAGCGGAATCCCTGATGTAAAAAGGGCCTGGGAAATTGTAAAGGCCAGCGGCTGTGATAATGCAAAGCTTATCCTGGACTCCTGGCACTGGCTCAGAGCAGGACAGCCTGTGGACCTTTCGGTACTGGAAGGGATTCCTGCTGACAAAATAGTTTCCGTACAAATCAATGACGTATATGAGAGAGCCTATGCGGAACCGGTTTTAAGAGATGAATCCATGCATGACAGACTGGCGCCGGGAACAGGCTGGGGAAATACAGAAGCCTTCTGCCGGATGCTGAAGGAAAAAGGTATTAAGCCTCTGGCCTTCGGGGTAGAGGTTATCAGCGACCAGATACTCTCCAAGGGAGTAGAGAAAGCGGCAAAATACAATTTCAGCCACACAAAAAGGGTACTGGAGCATGGGTGGCCGGAGCTTTTGGAAGAGTAAAAAGGCAGCAAAAAGCAGCCTGTGAAAATACGAGGAGGTAGGATATGAAGTTTGAAGCAATGTTTCAGCCCATCAAAATAGGCAATGTAACAATTCCCAATCGTTTTGTCATGTGCCCTATGGGAAATAATTTCGCAGAAACAGATGGAAGGATGAGTGAACGGTCTGCCGCCTATTATGGGGCAAGGGCAAAAGGAGGATTTGGACTTATTACCTTTGAAGCCACCGTTATCTACAAACAGGCAAAAGGCGGCCCCAGGAAGCCTTGCCTGTATTCAGATGATACCGTCAGCAGCTTTCAGGCAGCCATTGCGGCCTGTCATCAGGCGGGAGCCAAGGTTTCCATACAGCTTCAGCACGCAGGACCGGAAGGCAGCTCTAAGGTAACCGGCTATCCCCTGAAATCTGCCAGCTCTATTCCGGCTTCGGTAAAAACCGAGGTGCCCCAGGCTATTTCCACAGAAGAAATCTATCGGTTAATCGAAGCCTATGGAGACGGAGCTTTGAGAGCGAAAAAAGCAGGCGCAGACGCTGTGGAAATACACTGTGCCCACGGATACCTGGTAAGCTCTTTTATTTCCGAGAGAACCAACAAGCGCCAGGATGAATTTGGGGGCTGTTTTGAAAACCGTATGCGTCTGCCCCGGCTGATTGTAGAAAACATCCGGAAAAAAACAGGAAAATCCCTGGCCGTTATCTGCAGGATTAACGGCTCTGATGATGTGTCAGGGGGACAGACCCCTCAGGATGCGGCGGCTGTGGCAGCGTATCTGGAAAAGGAGTGCGGTGTTGACGCTCTCCATGTGTCCAGAGCCGTTCATCTTCACGATGAATTTATGTGGGCGCCCAGTATTATCCACGAAGGTTTCAGCGCAGACTATGCGGCAGAAATTAAACGGGCAGTTAAGATTCCCGTTATCACCGTAGGCCGCTATACAGAACCTCAATATGCAGAGCTGATGGTAGAGGAAGGAAAGGCAGACCTGGTAGCCTTTGGCCGTCAGAGCATTGCAGACCCGGAGCTTCCCGCCAAAGCCAGAAAGGGAGAGCTGGAGCTGCTGCAGCCATGTATCGGCTGCCTCCAGGGCTGTGTGCCAAATATGTTTAAAGGTGAGCCCATTACCTGTCTGGTAAATCCCCTTGCAGGAAGAGAACTGGAACTGCTGCCTACCCAGAAGAAGAAAAAGGTCATGGTAATCGGGGGAGGTCCCGGTGGATTATATGCAGCCTATATCTGTGCGCTTCGGGGACATGAGGTTACCTTATATGAAGAAAAGAACCTATTGGGGGGAAATATGCGTCTGGCTGCCTACCCGCCGGGAAAAGGCTGTATCAATGCCATGGTCTGCAGCTTTATTAACAACTGCAGGGCCCAGGGTGTAAAAATAGAATTAAATACCAAGGCAACACCGGAACTGGTGAAAGAACAGCAGCCAGAGGCTGTAATTGTGGCAACAGGTTCCACCCCTCTTGTCCTCCCCATACCTGGCATTGAAAAAACCGTACATGCAGCAGATGTGCTGGAAGGAAAGGTGAAGCCGGGAAAACGTGTGCTGGTGGTAGGCGGCGGCATGGTAGGCGGCGAGGTGGCAGATTTCCTTGGAGAACTGGGACATCAGGTATCCATTATCGAGCTGCGCCGGGAGCTGGGGGCAGACGTGATACCTGAACACAGGAAATTCCTGATGAAAGCCCTGAAAGAATATGAGGTGGAAGGAATCACCGGGGGAAAGGTCACCGGATTTTTTGAAGACGGTGTTTCCTATGTCCTGGAAGACGGAAGGGAAGAACGCATAAAAGGTATGGATACCCTGGTGCTGGCTATGGGATACCGGAATCAGGATGTGCTCAGTGAAGAAATACGGGATATCGTACAGGAAGTCTATGTGATTGGAGACGCAGTTCGTGCCAGAAGGGCGCTGGATGCAACAAGGGAAGCCCTGGAGACGGCTATGAAGATTTAAAACGGGAGGAAAATATTATGGAAATCGACGGAAGAACAGAACTTTTTTGTCTGATTGGTTCCCCGGTGGGACATTCCGGTTCCCCGGCTATGTATAACTACAGCTTTCAGAAAACAAATCTGAATTATTCTTATCTGGCCTTTGACGTGGGACTGGAGCAGACGGAAGCAGCCATAAAAGGCCTGAAGACACTGGGCTGCAAAGGCTTTAATGTTACTATGCCCTGTAAAACAAAGGCAGCAGAGCTGGCAGACCACCTGTCTGATGCGGCGGCCCTGATTGGAGCCTGCAACACCATGGTGATAAAAGAGGGAAAGCTTTACGGACATAATACAGACGGCGCAGGCTTTGTGCGGAATCTGAAAGAACATGGAGTTGAGGTAAAAGGTAAGGTTATGACGGTCCTTGGAGCAGGGGGTGCGGCCACGGCCATTCAGGTACAGTCGGCCCTGGAGGGAGCAGAAAAAATATATATCTTTAACCGAAAGGATGAGTTTTATCCCAATGCAGAGAACACGGCCAGAAAAATCCGGGAAAAGCTTCCTAAGGTAAGGGTTGAGGTGTACCCTCTGGAGGATACCGGGACTTTGTATGAGAAAATAGGGGAAAGCCACATTCTTGTAAACGCAACGAAGGTGGGAATGAAGCCTATGGAGAAGGAGTCTCTCATCAAGGATACCTCCGTATTCCGGCCGGACCTTATAGTAGCTGACGCTGTGTACAATCCCAGGGAAACAAAGCTGCTTAAAGAAGCAAAGGAAAAGGGCTGCAGCCTGGTACTTGGAGGAATCGGAATGCTTCTGTGGCAGGGAGAAGCAGCATTTCGTATTTTCACAGGAGAAGATATGCCGGCGGAGGAGGTTTATGAAAAATTCTTTCGATAAACAAAAGGAATTTTCCGGGAAAATGGAAGAGGATTTAGAGCGAATCAGAGGAGAACTGGGAAAAGGAATAAAGCTGGAAGAAATCGCAGAGAAGCTGAACCTGGAAAAAGAATATGTAGAATTTTTATTCTGGTTTGGAATTGTATAAAGGATAGGAAGCAGGATAATAAGAGCTGTTTCAGAACAAGAGGAATTGTGAGAAGAGAATACAAGAAGATATTTGAGCCATTGACAATCAGAAGAATGACAATGAAAAACAGAATTATGATGACTCCTATGGGGACAAATTACGGAGAGGAAAGCGGGGAAATGAGTTTTCTCCATATCAATTATTATGAACAGCGGGCAAAGGGCGGCACCGGGCTTATTATGGTGGAAAATGCCAGCGTGGATTCCCCGGAAGGCTCCAACGGCACTACCCAGCTTCGGATTGACCATGATAAATTTATTCCCCGTCTATTCAAGCTGACGGAAACCATCCACAAGTACGGGACCTGTATTGGCATCCAGATTAACCATGCGGGAGCTTCCGCTCAGTCTGCCAGAACCAATATGCAGCCTGTTTCTGCCTCTGATATTCCCTCAAAAGCCGGAGGAGAAATCCCCAGACCCCTGACAGAAGAAGAAATACTGCGTATTGTCAGAAAGTACGGCGAGGCGGCAAAAAGGGCCCAGACAGCCGGTTTTGACTGTGTGGAAATCCATGCCGGACATTCCTACCTTTTGAATCAGTTCCTGTCTCCTACCACAAATAAAAGAAAGGATGCCTACGGAGGCAGCGCCGAAAACAGAGCCCGATTTGTAAAAATGGTGGTGGAAGAGGTACGTGGACAGGTAGGCCCCTTTTTCCCTATTTTTGTGCGAATCAGTGCAGATGAGAAGGCAGAAGGGGGCAATACACTGGAGGATACTCTGGACTATCTCCAGTATTTTGAAAAAGAGGTGGATGTCTTTGACGTCTCCTGCGGGCTGAACAGCTCTATTCAGTATCAGATTGACGCCAATTATCTTCCCGACGGCTGGCGCTCCTATATGGCACAGGCAGTAAGAGACAGATGCCATAAAATCTGCGTCACTACGGGAAATATCCGAAATCCTAAGGTGGCGGAAGAAATTCTGGAAAAAGAAGAGGCAGACATTATCGGCATGGGCAGAGGTCTGATTGCGGACCCGGACTGGGTCAATAAAGTAGACTTTGGGGACATAGCAGATATCCGCAAATGTATTTCCTGTAATATCGGCTGTGCAGGCAACCGCATCGGAATTAACCGCCCTATCCGCTGTACCGTAAATCCTTCTGTTACTCAGGGAGACGGGTACAAAAAAAGGAAAATTACCAGGCCCTGTAATGTGGTGGTTATCGGGGGAGGAACCGCAGGCCTGGAGGCTGCCTGTACCGCCGCAGAAGTGGGATGCACCACATTTTTGATTGAGAAGAAGCCCTATCTGGGCGGACTTGCGGCTGAAATCTCCAAAATACCGGATAAAAAACGGCTGGGAGACTTTCCGGCTTATCTGATACACCGCTCAGAAAAGCTAAAGAACCTGTTTGTGTTTACGGAAATGGAGGCCAGGGCCGGGTTTGTAAAAAACCTGAAGCCTAATATTATCGTAAACGCTACCGGCTCCCTTCCCCTCCTTCCCCCTATTCCAGGGCTTCAGGAAAACCTTGGCCGGGAAGACAGCAGAGTCTATTCCATTCTGGACATGATAGAAAATATCCGGAACTACCCGGAAAATATGAAGGGCAAAAAGGTGGCAGTTATCGGCGGCGGAGCAGTGGGACTTGATGTGGTGGAATTTTTTGCACCCAGAGGAGCCCAGGTGTCTATTGTGGAAATGCTGCCGGCAATAGGCAATGGAATTGACCCTGTTTCAAAGATAGGGACCTTTGCCTTAATGGACCGGTACAATGTCCGTCAGATGCCAAAAACAGCTCTTAGAGAAGTGAGAAAAGATTCTTTTCTTGTAGATACCCCAAAGGGGGAAGAAATCCTGCCCTTTGACTACGGGTTCGTATGCCTTGGCATGAAATCTGCAGCTCCGGCGTTCCCGGAGATTCAGGAGGCATTCTGTGATAATGATGAAGTAGAAATACTCAGCGTAGGCGACAGCGTAAGAGCCAGAAGAATTATAGAAGGAATTGACGAAGGAAGAAATATTCTTTATACCTTAGAAAAAAGAGGATATTTATAAAAACAGCCAGAGGCCGGAGCATTATTTTTGACAACATTTAATGCTCCGGCCTCTGACTGCCCTTTATTTGTGCCCAATAATCATTTCGTCAGACCCCAGCTCTTTTATATATGTTCTTGCCTGATAAGCTTATACTGGTTATAATGAAAAACACAATGAAAAACAAAATGAAAAACAAGGAAGAGGCTTCCAAAACCGGCAGTTCTTTTTCTATATTAGCTGCAAGAAAGATTATCTATAAGAAAGTCAGGTGTTAGTATGTCTATTTTAGAATCTTCGTTAAAAGTAAAAAATCTGGAACTAAAAAACCGTCTTATATTCCCGCCTATGGGAACGGGAATGGTAGAACCGGATGGCAAAGTAAATGAAAAGCTGATTCAATATTATGATGACAGAGCCAGGGGAGCATACCTCTCTATGATTATTGTGGAGCACAGCTTTGTTTCCCAGGAAGGAAAGGCCAGTGAACGTCAGCTATCTGCAGCAGAGGACAGTACCATAGAAGGCTTGAGAAAAATTGCGGAAACTATTCAGAAAAACGGTGTGAAAGCGGTTTTGCAGATTAACCATGCCGGTGCTTCTGCCTCCCGGAAGATTACAGGCTGCCCAATTGTCAGCGCCTCTCCTATAGCGGGCAGAAATAGCTGTGAAACTGCGCATTCCCTATCGGAAGCGGAAATTAAAAAGATTGTTTCCGATTTTGCAGACGCAGCAGAACGTGGAAAAAAGGCCGGGTTTGACGGTATAGAAATTCATTCTGCACACAGTTATCTGCTGAATCAGTTTTATTCTCCTTACTTTAACAGCCGCAAGGATGCGTATGGCGAAGACCTGTCAGGGCGGATAAAGATTCATTTGGAAATCATTAAAGCTGCGAGAGAGCGGTTAGGCGAAGCGTATCCCCTGTTCCTTCGTCTGGGGGCCTGCGACTACGAGGAGAAAGGAACAACCGTAGAAGACAGTATAGCCGCTGCCCAGGAATTTGAGAAAGCCGGCATTGATGTTTTGGATATTTCCGGCGGAGCGCATGGTTATCAGATTCCCGGACACAGAGAAGAAGGGTGGTTTGCTGACATTACGGCTCAGATAAAACCCCATATTTCTATTCCTGTGATTCTGACCGGCGGTATCCGGAGCCTTTCAAAGGCAGAAGAATTTCTGGCCGACGGGGCAGCAGATTTAATTGGTGTAGGCCGCCCTATTTTCAAGGATTCTTTGTGGGCGAAAAAGGCCTTTGAGGGGCAGGGAAAATAAAACTTGAAACTAAAATTTGAATATAGCAAAAAGCTTGTGTGAACATAATGTTTATGCGGGCTTTTTTTATTTGATAAAGAAATCTTTTCTGGACTATTGACAGGAGCGGGAAATAATGTATTATATTAAAATATAAAATAATTTAGGTTTATGTAAATATATTTACTTTCACCGGGAACATGGTCAGAGTATAAGGGCAGTGATTTTATTGGAAATGCAAAGATGATTCAGGAGAGAGGCAGATATGATTCTGCATTTATATGTAGCGGAGGAAAATTATGGGGAACGTGATAGAGGTCAGAGGACTGCAGAAGACATTTCAACAGAAAATGACAGAAGGCATAATACCGTGTTTAGAATTTGAGGGTATCCTAGAAGTTATGAAATAGCAGGAAGAGGATACCCTCATGTCTGCTTCAGGTTAAAGTTAAGGGGGATCTTTTGTGTACAGAAGGTGCTTGGTTCTATACTTATGGAATGTAAAGATAGAGGTGAAAATAGTGGTTGAAGAAAGGTTGAAAAAAGGGGTTGAAAAAAATGGAAAAAAATAAAAAAAGTTGTTGACAAGGAAGAATGGCTGTGGTAATCTAATATAGCTGTCGGTGAGAGCAGTAAAAGGAAAGGGCTGAAACCTGGAAAACTCCGCTGAAGAACGGTTTCAAAAGTTGAGAACAAGTAAAAACAATAAAAAACTTTTGAAAAAAAGTTCTTGACAAAGCC